>CANGXK010000385.1 GCA_947457715.1 Gemmatimonadota bacterium | reverse complement strand
TGGATCGTCCAGCAGCGCAGCAATCGCGTGAGCGGCCTCGGCGTGCGGAACGGCGTAATGATGGCGCAAACCGAAGTACGACTCGCTCACCACGAGATCCGAAACGCAGACCGTGTTGCGCGATGCGGCCAGCATGCTGCGGGCGGCATCGGCCTGTTTGGCTGGTACGCCGGTCAGGAGCCGGAGCACGACGGAGGTGTCGAGCCCGATGCTCATCATGACGGGTCGGTTGCGCGCGCGCGCGCGATGCTGCGCTGCACTGCGCTCATCGAATGGTCGTCAACGGCTGCGGCGTACGTCCCGAGTGACCCGAACCACGCCGGTTGCCACGCGGCCGTGTCGCTGGCGTCGGCAGCTGGCGGCGGGGAGTCGAGTACGTGGCGGACGCCCTCGGCTACCAGCTCCCGAACCGTTCGCCCGCGCCGGGCCGCCTCGACCTTCAGCCGTCGGTACAGGGCGTCGTCGAACTCGATCGTGGCTTTCATTATGGCAATATACCCATTTAGCAAGGAAACCAGCCACCACGGCGGTTGGTGCGTCAGTCGGGTGCGAGCGACTGGTGAAGACGGTGTCATCAAATCCGTGCGGTCGTGGTGGATTCATTGCCGCGCCGTTGCCGCATATTCAAGAATGCCTCCAGTTCTACCCCGTCCTCCCTTTTCGGAGTTGCAGGATGATCGCTCGTTCGATGTTCCGAGTCGCCGCTCTCGCCACGTTGCTCTCGCCGGTGCTCGCGCCGCGTCTCGTCGCGGCCCAGGACCGTTCGCAATCGCGCTCCATGGTGTCGTCCAAGCAGGGCGTGGTGGCCAGCGAGAGCGTGCTGGCGTCGCAGGTCGGCGCCTCGATCCTCGAGCGCGGTGGCAATGCCATTGACGCGGCCGTCGCGATGAACGCCATGATGGGGCTCGTGGCCCCCATGAACGATGGCATCGGTGGGGATCTGTTCGCCATCATCTACGAAGCGAAGTCGGGCAGGCTGTACGGCCTCAACGCGTCGGGGTGGGCGCCCAAGGGACTCACCGTGGAGCACCTGCGGGCCAAGGGACGGACCTCGATGCCGGGGCGAGGGATCGACGCGGCCACGGTGCCCGGTGCGGTGAACGGCTGGGAGAAGCTGCTCACCCGTTTCGGGAAGAAGGGCTTGGCCGACGTGCTGGCGCCGTCGATCGCGTATGCCGAGTCCGGCTTCCCGGTGGGGGAAGTGGTGAGCGTGTATTGGAAGGACAGCGAGAAAGTGCTGCGCGAGGATGCCCCGACGGCCAAGACGTTTCTGCCCGGGGGCCGCTTGCCGCAGGCCGGAGACCTGTTCCGCAACCCCGAGCTGGCGTGGAGCTACCGGCAGATCGCGGCCGGGGGCGCGGCCGCGTTCTACAAAGGCCCCGTGGCGGCCAAGCTGCTGGCCAGCAGCAAGAGTCATGGCGGCACGATGACGGCGGCCGATCTCGCCGAATTCGACAGCGAATGGGTGGAGCCGATCTCGACGACGTACCGCGGGTGGACCGTGTACGAGTTGCCGCCGAACGGGCAGGGCATCGCGGCGCTCGAGATGCTGAACATCATGGAAACGTTCCCGCTTGCCGCGATGGGGCACAACTCGGTGCCGGCGCTGCATCACATGATCGAGGCGAAGAAGCTGGCCTACGCCGACATGCAGAAGTTCGATGGCGATCCACGCTTCGTGAAGATCCCGGTGAGGGCAATGGGTTCGAAGGCGTATGCCGTCGAACGCGCGAAGCTCGTGAACGCGTCGAAGGCCACCTGCAGTCCTGATGCGGGGACGCCGAGCGGCACCGACAACGGCACGACGTACATGAGCGCGGTGGACAAGGAGGGGAACATGATCTCGCTCATTCAGAGCAACTACTCCACGGTGGGTTTTGGCGCGGGTATCACGGTGGCTGACGCCGGCTTCGTGTGGCACAATCGTGGCGCCGGTTTCTCGTTCGACCCCGCCAGTGCCAACGTGCTCGCCGGCCGCAAGCGTCCGCTGCACACGATCATTCCGGCCTTCATGGAGAAGGGTGACACACGCGTCGCGTTCGGCATCATGGGCGGATGGAATCAGGCGCAGGCGCACGCACAGTTCGTGGCGAACATCGCCGACTTCGGCATGAACATTCAGGGCGCGCTCGATGCGCCGCGCTTTTCCAAGGAAACATTCCCGGGGTGCGACGTGAACTTCGAGTCGCGCATTCCCGACGGCGTGCTCAAGGCGCTCGCCGCGATGGGACACGACATCGTGATGCGTGGGGACTACTCGAGTACGCGCATGGGCGCCGGTCAGGCGGTGATGCGCAACTACAGCACGGGGCTCAACTCGGGCGCTTCCGATCCGCGAAAAGACGGGTCGGCAGTGTCCGAGTTGTTGCCGATCCGGGCGGCGGCACCGCGTTCTCGCTGACGCATTCCATGTGTGCGCCCGACAGTGTCGTCGGCGTGCACCGCCCGTCGTCTCAGCCCACAGTCTACAGCACCTTCCGGCCCTGAATCACGCGAACGAGGATGACCACGACCGCAATCACGAGCAACACGTGGATGAGTCCGCCCATCGTGTAGGCGCTGACCATCCCGAGCAGCCACAGCACGATGAGGATGATGGCGAGTGTCATGAGCATGGTGTGTTCCCGAAAAGGTGGTCCCTGAGTCCGGTGCGACGTCCCCAGATGCGGGCACGTCGCACCGTTCCACCACCGTGACTGCAATGCGAGTGCCACCACCTCAGCGTGACCGGTGTTCGGGATGACTCGCCATGGCCTTGCCCGCTAACGTTGAGCATGGCCAACTTCCGGTTTGAAACGCTGCCGCGTCTGATCTGTGCTGACGGCGAGAGCGAGCGACTGGGCGGGTTGATGCGCGAGTTTGGCATTACCCGTCCCCTCGTGGTCACCGATCGCGGTATCGTGGACGCCGGGCTGGAGGACGCCGGGCTGCCGTTGGTGCTCCGCGCGCCCGGAGTGTCACCGACCCGGACCCGTCGCCAATTCCCCGCAAACGACAATCTCCAGA
>CANGXK010000384.1 GCA_947457715.1 Gemmatimonadota bacterium | reverse complement strand
GGGCCGCCGGCGTGGGGCATGCGCCGCCGTCGCTCGACGCGCTGGCCGGACTGTCTGCGCAGTCCCTCTCGCCGGCGCTTGGCACCATGCCCGAGATCACACAGGCCGAGTGCGTGTTTCTGGCGCTCCACGGCGGTCAGGGCGAAGACGGCACGGTGCAGGCGCTGCTGGACCTGGTGGGTGTGCCGTACACCGGCAGCGGCCATCTGGCGAGCGCGCTGGCCATGGACAAGCACCTGACGAAGGTTGTGCTGCGTGCCGCCGGTGTGGCGACCGCCAACTGGCTGATGGCGCCGGCCAATGGTGAGATGGACGCCGAGGAAGTCGGCCGTCACCTGGACTGGCCGGTGGTGGTGAAGCCGTCGAAGCAGGGGAGCACCGTGGGGCTGTCGATTGTGCGTGCGCCGGGGGAGCTGGCGGCCGCCGTGACCGAGGCGTTCAAGTACGACGACGAGGTCATGGTGGAGCGGTTCGTGCCGGGGCAGGAGCTCACGGTGGGCATTGTGGGCGACGAGGTGCTGCCGACGATCGAGATCGTGCCGGTGAAGGAGCTGTACGACTACGAGTGCAAGTACACGCCCGGGATGGCGAAGGAGTTCGTGGCCGAACTGTCGCCGGATATCGAGAGCAAGCTGGCGGATCAGGCGCGCAGGGCGTTCGTGGCGCTCAAGTTGGGGGGGTATGCCCGCATCGACTTCCGGTTGGACCCTCACGGGCAGCCGTGGTGTCTGGAGGCCAACACGTTGCCCGGGATGACGCCGACCAGTCTCATCCCACAGGCGGCGGCGGCGGCCGGTGTCTTGTTTCCCGATCTTTGTGAGCGCATCGTCCAGTTGGCGCTCACCAACCGGGATCGGCGAGGGAGCTGAATCCGTTGTTCCTGTAGCTTTTCCCGCGTCTTTTCGCGTCCTGCCATGGCCTACGTTACGTACGACGACTTCGATCCGCCCCGTAGCCCGCAGGCCGTGTACTGGCTGATCGGGTTGTGCGTGGGTGTGTACTTCGTGCAGGCGACGTTGGTTGGCGATGCGAACATGGCGGGCTGGCTCGGGTATTCGGCCGGCGATCTCGCGTCGCATGCCTTGTGGACGGTGGGCACGTACATGTTCGTGCACGGCGGCCTGATGCATCTGCTGCTGAACATGTGGACGCTGTGGCTGTTCGGGCCGCGTGTGGAGCGGGCGTGGGGGAGCAGCGCGTTCGTGTGGTACTACCTGTGGTGCGGCCTTGGCGGTTGGGCCTTTCACTACATGTTCCAGCGCAACGGCGGCACGCTGGTGGGCGCCTCGGCGGCGATCCTCGGGATCGCGGTGGCGTATGCGTCGCGGTGGCCCGACGATGAGGTGCTGTTCTTCGGGGTGGTGCCGATGAAGGTGAAGTGGCTGGTGGTGTTCATGGCGCTGATCAACATCACGATGGCCGTGGTGGACTCGGGGAGCCTGGGCGGCACGGCGTACGCGGCGCACATCGGCGGCATGCTGGCGGGGTGGGTGTACCTCCGCGCGCCGGGAGCGGGCAGTCTGGGTCGTTTCCGCAACCGCCTCGCGTCGGCGCCGGACTACGGCGACGATACTCCGCGGGCGGTGCCCAAGTCGTCGCGTCCGCGCGAGCGGGAGGTGGACGACATCGTGGCGCAGAGCAAGGCGGCGGTGTCGCGGGTGCGTCCTGAGCCGAGACCGACAGCGCGCGCCGGTCAGACGGCGGTGGCGCCGCAGCCGAGCGCGGCGCTCGATGCGGTGCTGGACAAGATCGCGGCCGAGGGGATGCAGAGCCTGACGCCGGCCGAGCGGCTGCTGCTGGATGATTGGTCGAAGCGGCTGCGGGACCTCACCTGACCGGTGTGCATTCCGGCATTACATTCGGGCATGCCCAAGCCTGAACTGCTGGAGACGTTTCCGAATCCCTACGGGGACCGCAAGTACGAGATCTACATGGAGACGACGGAGTTCACGTCGCTCTGTCCCCTTGGCGGCATCGAGACCGACGCGGCGGAGTTGAAGCTGCTCGAAGGCGGTGCTCCCGACTTCGCGACGATCCGCATTACGTATCAGCCGGCCGAGGTGTGTCTCGAGCTGAAGAGCCTGAAGATGTATCTGTGGAGCTTCCGCAACGACGGCATCTTTTACGAGCGCGCGGTGAACCGGATCCTTGATGATCTGGTGGCGGCGTGCCACCCGCACACGATGACGGTGGTGGGGGATTTCAACGTGCGTGGTGGGTTGAAGAGCATTATCACGGCGACGGCGACGAAGCCGGGGTGACGGCCTGCGGTTTCGGCGCACCATGCCTTGCGGAGTTTCGTGCGGGACTTCAAAGTTTTCGGGCCCCGAGCTTTGGGCTGTCGGCGAGCATAATCAGCCACCCCGGAGACTCCGTTCCTACCAAGCTACGTTCACGAACGAATCAACATGAGACAGTGGGTACGCCAAACCATTGCCGCCACGACGCTACTGCTGCTGGCAACCGCCTGCGAGAGCGCGATGAGTGCGAAACCGGCCGCGGTCGCCAGCGTGAGTGTGACGCCGTCTTCGGCCAGCCTGGTCCTTGGGACCACGCAGCAACTCACGGCCAACGCGCGTGATGCAGCGGGGGCAGCCCTCAGCGGGCGCACCGTGACGTGGAGCAGCAGTGCCCCTGCGGTGGCCATCGTGAGCACCACCGGGCTGGTCACCACGGTCACCGTCGGCACGGCCACCATTAGCGCCACCACCGAAGGGATCGTGGGCACCGCCGCCATCACCGTGACGCCGGTGCCGGTCGCCAGCGTGGGCGTTTCGCCCGCCACGGCCAGTCTGGTGCTGGGGACCACGCAGCAACTCACGGCCAACGCGCGTGATGCGGCGGGGGCAGCCCTCACCGGGCGTACCGTGACGTGGAGCAGCAGTGCCCCTGCGGTGGCTACCGTGAGCACCACCGGGCTCGTCACGTCGGTTGCCGTGGGGACGGCCACCATCACTGCCACCGCCGACGGGATCGCCGGTACGTCCGCCATTACCGTGACGCCCGTGCCGGTCGCCAG
>CANGXK010000383.1 GCA_947457715.1 Gemmatimonadota bacterium | reverse complement strand
TCCTCGAGTCGCGTCCGCGCCGCATGGAGATCATGAAGGGCGAGCTGCTCAAGCTGATGGAGACCTACGGCGACGAACGCCGCACGGAAATTATCAGCGACGAAGGCGAGTTCTCGATCGAAGATCTGATCGCCGAAGAAGAGATGGTCGTCACCATCTCGCACAACGGCTACATCAAGCGTACGCCATTGTCGCTGTACAACCGCCAGGGGCGTGGCGGCCGCGGCAAGTCCAGCGCCGATCTCAAGGAAAACGACTTCATCGAGCGCTTTTACGTGGCGAGCACGCACACGTACATGCTCATCTTCACCGATGACGGCCGTTGCTTCTGGCTCAAGGTGCACGAGTTGCCGCAGGCCGGGCGCAACACCCGCGGCAAGCCGATCGTGAACCTCATCAACGTCACGCCCGACACGCACATCCGCGCGATCGTGCTCACACGCGAATTCAGCGCCACCGAATTCCTGTTGTTCTGCACGCGCAACGGCACGGTGAAGAAGACGGCGCTGTCGCAGTACAGCAATCCGCGCTCGAACGGCATCAAGGCCATCAAGGTCGAGGAAGGCGACGAGCTGATGGACGTGCAGGTGACGTCGGGCAGCAACGACGTCGTGCTCGCCACGCGTCACGGTCTCTCGGTCCGCTTCCACGAGAGCGACGTGCGTGAGATGGGCCGCGATACGACGGGCGTCAAGGGCATCGCACTGCGCCCGGGCGACCAGCTCGTGGGGATGGTCGTGATCAAGCGCGAGGCGACGCTGCTCGTCGTGACCGAAAAGGGGCTCGGCAAGTGCAGTGAAGTGAGCGAGTACCGGGCGCAGAAGCGCGGGGGCAAAGGCATTCTCACGCTCAACCGCACGGTTCGGACGGGCGACGTGGTGGCACTCATGGAAGTCGTGCCGGAAGACGAGCTGATGCTGATGACGCGACAGGGCGTGGCCATCCGGTCGCGTGTGAGCGAAATCAGCGTGACGGGCCGGGTGGCACAGGGGGTCAAGCTCGTGGCGCTCGACGACCATGACGTCGTGCAGGCCGTGGCCCGCGTAATTCCCGAAGACAAGGATGACGGCGTCGAAGGGGCTGAGGGCGATGCGCCGACCGGCGACCTTGGGCTCGAGGGTGGTGGCGACGCGTAATCGCGATCGCCCGCTGATGCCCGTCTCCAGCATTCTCGTGGCTGATGGCCACGAGGCTGTCCTCGAATCCGTCACCGAACTGTTTCCCCTGCTGGTACGTCGTGCGGGGGTTGCCTAGCTCAGTGCCGTGCGTTCCGGTGATCAACCATCGCGCACGCGTTCTGCGCCACGTCAATCCCCGCCTTGGCGAGTGTCTCCGCCATCACGGCGTCCTCAATCCCTTGCTGCATCCACACCACCCGCGGTTTCGCGGCGAGGATTTCCTGTAGGTGCTGCGCCACGTCAGTTGAGCGACGGAACAGCAGCACCATGTCAGCCGGTGGATTCACCGTCCTGAGCGATCGATGCACCGGCGCGCCCAGGATTTCCGTGATGTCCGGGTAGTACACGGGCACTGGGACCATCTCGTAGCCAACGCTCCGCAGATACTCCGCGACCTCGTACGCCGGTCCGCCCACGGACGCCGGCTTGATGCCGATCACCGCGATCCGATGGACCGACGAGAGCACCGCAGTGCGTTGTGACACGTGCTCCAGCAGGTGCGAACCCCATGCCCTCGCTTCGCTCCCTTCGCTCCCTTCGCCCGCCACAGACGTTAGCTTGTGATCCATAGAACCTCTCCTCCCAGAAATCTGCTGGAGCCACCCACATGCGCATGCTCGTACTCGGCGCGGGGCTGCAAGGCACCGCGTGCACATATGATCTGCTGAACAATCCGTCGGTCACGCAGGTCGTCCTGGCCGATGTCCGCGTGGCCGCCCTCCCGGCGTTCCTCACGCCATTCATCGGCGCACGCCTTGAAACGATCGCGCTCGATGTCCGTGATGCCGATGCCGTTCGCGCGGTCTTTTCCCGCTGCGACGCGGTGATGAGCGCCATCCCGTACTACTTCAACGCCCCGCTTGCCGCTCTCGCTGTCGAGATGGGTGTGCATTTCGCCGATCTTGGCGGCAACACGGAGATCGTTCAGGAACAGAAGCAGCTCGACGCGGCCGCGAAAGCCAAGGGGATCAGCGTGATCCCCGATACGGGTCTTGCTCCGGGGATGGTCAATGTCATCGCACAGCACGGGATCGATCAGTTCGACACCGTTGAGAGCGTGAAGCTCTTTGTTGGCGGGCTGCCGCAGGACCCGGAGCCGCCGCTCGGCTACCAAATCGCGTACTCCATCGAAGGGATGGTGGACTACTATACCACCGAGTCGCTGGTCGTTCGTAACGGGCAGCCCGCCCATGTGACCGCCCTCTCCGAACTGGAGTTGGTGCCGTTCGCCGAGCCGGTGGGCGAACTGGAGGCGTTTCACACCGCCGGTGGCCTCTCCACCATGGTTTACCGCTACGCCGGCGTTATCCCGACCATGGAGTACAAGACGCTGCGCTACCCGGGGCATGCGCGGGTCATGGCCGCGATCCGCGATCTTGGCCTGCTCAGTCGCGAGGTCGTCGACGTGAAGGGGCAGCCGGTCGTGCCGCGCGACGTGTTCGTGCGCGTGGCTGGCGAGCGGCTGCGCAAGGGCAAGCCCGATCTGGTGGCGTTGCGCGTCGTCGTGCGTGGCACCAAAAACGGGATCAGCGGAACACGTGCATGGGAAGTGCTCGACCGGTACGATGCGGAGCACGGCATTTCCGCGATGATGCGAACCACCGGTTACACGTTGTCGATCACCGGGCAGTTGCAGGCCAGCGGCGCGATCGCCGCCGGCGTTCATACGCCTGATGAATGCCTGCCCGCCACGCGCTATTTCGCCATGCTCGCCGAGCGTGGTGTGATGGTGACCGAGCTCGAGCCGGGCGCTGGTCAGGGCGTCCTGCACGGCACCCAGTGACTGCCGTTGGCGTGCACGGCTGGCCACCCAGTGGCGTGACGCCGCGCCTTCGTGGCGAG
>CANGXK010000382.1 GCA_947457715.1 Gemmatimonadota bacterium | reverse complement strand
TTCTCGGGGACGGTCGGATCGGGATGATGATTGGGGAACGTGCCATCGCTTTCCGTGAACAGACCGATCCCGTCGATACCGAGCGCGGTCATCAACTGCGGGGCCACCAGTGCGGCCGCGCCGTTACCGCAGTCGTACACGACCTTGAGCGTCGAGCCATCCGGGCGCGTAATCCGGCCCACCCGCGCCGCGATATCGCTGACGTACCGATCGATGACCGGCACATGGCGAACCGCACCGTCACCCGACGGAAAGACGCCACCCACGATCAGCCGATGGAGCACCTGGATCTCTTCACCATGCAGCGAGCCGGTGCCAACGCACATCTTGAAGCCATTGTACTCCGGCGGATTGTGCGACCCAGTAATCTGGATGCCACCCACCACGGGCTCGTGATGCAGCGTCCAGTACAGCAAGGGCGTGGGGACCACACCGACGTCGACGACATCGACACCGCATTCGGTGAGGCCGCGGACGAGCGCGTCGCGCAGCGCGTCACCGCTGGGCCGATTGTCTCGCCCCATGGCAACGGCCCCCTTGATGCCATGGGCATCAAGATACGCCGCGTAGCCGCGACCGAGTCCGTACGCCACTTCGTCCGTGAGGTCCGTACCCACGATGCCACGCACGTCGTACTGCCGGAAGATCGTCTGACTGATGGCCATTATCGGAATTTGACGAAAGTCGGGAAAGAGATCACACCGCGCACCTCGAACGCACTCACCGGACGAGGCTCGCGGCCTGCAGACGCGGCGCACCGTTCGACGTCGGCACGCCGACAGACGCGGCGGTTCCCGGCAGTGCGCGACGGGCGAGTTCGATCATCGGAGTCGGATAGACGCCCAGCACCAGCAGCAGCACGCACGTGACCGTGATCAGCGACTGCGCCATCGGAATGCTGGACGGCACCGGATGTCCTTCGGGGCGCGGGCGCATGAACATCGCCGAGATCACGGACAAATAATACGCCGCCGAGACGGCGCTGCTGAGTACCACGATGACCGCGAGGATCGTCTGCGGCGTCGTGGCCTGCAAGGCCGCCTGCAGGACATACCACTTGGCGAAGAAGCCCATGCCACCCACCAGCGGCATGCCCATGAACGCCAGCAGGAACACCGCCATCGACACGGCAAGCCACGGACGGACCAGCCAGAGACCCGCGATATCGTCGAGCGTGGGCGAGCGATCGCGGCCACCATTGACGATGATCAGCACCCCGAAAGCTCCCATGGTGGCGAGCGTGTAGGACACGGCATAGAAGACAAGCGCCGTCGTGCCCGCCGTCGAGGCGACCACGATCGTGACGAGCAGATAACCGGCGTGCGCGATGCTGGAATACGCGAGGAGTCGCACCAGATTCTTCTGCGAAAGCGCGAACACGTTACCGGCGACCATCGTGACGACCGCCAGCCACCACATCGCCGAGTGCCAGCGCGAGGCGGCCCCCGGCATGGCTTCGGTCATTACGCGAGCGAAGACGGCGAACGCCGCCGTCTTGACGCAGGCCGACATGAATGCCGTGATCGGCAACGGCGCGCCGTCGTACACGTCGGGCGTCCACAGGTGAAACGGGGCGGCCGCGACCTTGAATCCGAAACCGACGAGCAGAAGACCGATGCCGACGATGAACATCGGCCCAAGAGTTTGCTGCGTCGAGACCCAATGGGCGATGTCGACCAGGCGCGTGCTGCCGGTGGCACCGTAGATCAAGGCGATGCCGTACAGGAGGAAGCCGGACGAAACAGATCCCAGAATGAAGTACTTCACCGCCGCTTCGGCACCGCGCGCACTCCGCCGATTCACGCCGGCCAGCACGTAGATCGCGAGCGACATCAGTTCAATGCCGAGGAAGACGAACATCAGATCGCGTGCGGCCGCGAGCACCATCATGCCGGTGGCCGCGAGCAACATCAGCACCGGGACCTCAGGGCTGAACGCTGCGCTGCGATGGTGTTCGGCGTCGAGCAGGAGGAGCGACAGCACGGTTCCGAGCAGGATCACGAGATCGATCGCCCAGCGGAAACCGTCGCCGGCAATGCGCTGATCGGGGGTGCCGTTTACGCCGTCGCCCCAAGCGATCATGACGACCAGACCGACCAGCAGACAGAGGACCACGCCAAAGCGCGTCAGCGCGCTCGTCTTCTCGGCGCCCTCCGCCATAGCCGCGTCGTTGCTCTGCGGATTCCAGACCGTCGCTAGCAACATGACCATGGCGCCGGCGGACAGCAGGAGTTCGGGAGCCAGCGCGCGGAACAGCGCGCCAGCCGAAAGGGTAGCGCCCATCAGCGGACCACGGAGACGTTGGGGAGCGAAGTCGCGGCGTTCGGACCGAAGCGCACCGACTCGATGATGTTCTGGGACGCGCGCTCGATCCGCTGGAGCATCGGCTGCGGCGACACGCCGAGGTAGATGATGGCAACAGCGAACGCCGCCATGACCACGCGCTCACGGCCGGTAAAATCGGTGAGCGCCCCGTTCTTGGCAGTATCGATGCGTTCGAACAGGACGCGCTGCAATGCCCGGAGTCCGTACGCGGCGGCGAAGATCACGCCACTGGTCGCGATCACCGCGAGCACCGGGCGCTCGGCGTAGGTGCCGATGAGCACGAGGAATTCACCGACGAATCCGTTCGTACCTGGCAGGCCGATCGTGGACAGCATCACGAGTGTGAGCATGACACTGAACATCGGAACCACTTTGGCGATCCCGCCGAAACCGGCCATGTCGGTGGTACCGCGCCGATCCTCGAGCATACCCACGAGCAGGAAGAGCGCCGTGGTGGAGATACCGCTGTTGACGATCGTGACGACCGCACCCTGCACGGCCTGCTGCGTGAGCGCGAAGCAGCCGAGCATGATAAAACCGAGATGGCTGATCGAACTGTAGGACACCATGCGCTTCATGTCGCGCTGTGCCATCGCGAGTAGCGCGCCATACACGATGGCGATCACCGACAGCACAAGGATCGTACCGCGCACCGTCGGCTCCATGGCAGCCGCTGGAAAAAGCGGAATCGCGAA
>CANGXK010000381.1 GCA_947457715.1 Gemmatimonadota bacterium | reverse complement strand
GGGGACTGGCGTTCATTCAGTCGTATGCGGTGGACAAGAAGATCACGCTGGCCACGCTGCGCTGGGAGCGCGCGGACGTGATCGTGGGCTCCGTGCTCACCGGCGTGGTTGGGCTCGCCATCGCCGTGGCCTGCGCGGCCACGCTGCACCAGGCCGGTGTGCATATCGAGAACGCGGGTGACGCGGCGGCGGCACTGCGCCCGTTGGCGGGATCGTTTGCGACGCTGTTTTTCGGGGTTGGCCTGTTGGGGTCGTCGCTGCTGGCGGCGGCCATCGTGCCGATCGCCACGTCGTACTCCATCGCTGAAGGCGTCGGCGAGCCGGCCTCGTTGGATCTGGACTCGAAGCATTTCCATTGGTTCTACGCGGCCTTTGTCGGACTTACCGTGGCCGGCGTGAGCATTGTCGCGCTGCCGGGGCTGCCGCTCATTCCTCTCATCTATAGCAGTCAGGTGCTGAACGCCGCCGTGCTGCCGCTACACATCGTTGCCTTGCTGCTGTTGGCGGGAAATGCCGACATTATGGGAGAGGCACGTTCGTCGTCGGGGGCGCGGCTTGTCGGATGGATCAGTTTTGCGCTCGTGCTGGCCTGCCTCGGCGGCCTGGCGTGGAGCTGGATCCGCTGATGCGTTCATAAACGAAAAGGTCACCGCGGTTCTGGCTGCGTTCGTATCGTTCACCGCAACAGGTGAGCACCGTGTCAGGGAAACACTGGTTGCGGGCGCGCGTATGTGGTCCCACCGTGACCGGTACCATGAATACCGGATTGACTCGTACGATCGGCGCCTTCGCCGCCGCCGTCACGCTGCTCGGCGTGGTCGCAGCGTCGCTCAGCGGCTCCCCCGCGTCCGTCCCGCGGTCCAGAGGGTACTCGCTGCCTGCTTCCCGCGATCCGATTGCACAGTTGCAGGTGAGGATCGATGCGGGCGAGGTCGCGCTGGCCCACGACTCGGTGCTCGGGTATCTGCCGGCGCTGCTGAAAGTGCTCAATATCCCGGTCTCCTCGCAGGGGCTCGTGTTCTCGCGCACCAGCCTGCAGACCGACAAGATCACGCCGTGGTCACCGCGCGCGATCTACTTCAACGACGACGTGTACATCGGCTATGTGCAGGAGAGCACGTTTCTCGAGATCGCCGCCGTCGATCCTGTGCGCGGCGCGGTGTTCTACACGATCAGTCAGGAGCCGCGCGCGCGTCCGGTGTTCTCGCGCGAGACGACCACATGCCTCATGTGCCACCAGTCGCGTTCCGCGACCGGTGGCGTGCCGGGGTTCATGGTGATCTCGACTCTCGCCGATCGGTACGGCTATCCCGTGGTCGGTATGCACGAGGGCAGCACCACCGACGCCACCCCCATGAAGCAGCGCTTCGCGGGCTGGTATGTGACCGGTTCTGCCGGAGCGATGGGGCACGCCGGTAACGTGTATTCCCCGAAGCTGGCGCACGAGATCACCGATAAGCCGGCGTATCGCGCGCAGCTCGACATGAACGCCGAGAGCGCGCGTACCGATCTCGCGGGCAAGTTCGATCCCGCGCCATATCTGTCGGCGCAGAGCGACATCGTGGCACTGATGGTGCTCGTGCATCAGACCGTCGTGCACAACCTCATCACGGCGGTGCACGAATCGGCGCCCGATGCGGTCTTCGAAGACTCCATGGCGCGCGTCAGTGGCCGGGACACCACGTCACGTGCGCAGCCAGGCGGCGGCCCGGCGGCCCGGCTGCGCCGCGACGTGGAGAAGCTGGTGCGCGCGATGCTGTTCGTGGGTGAGGCCGCCCTCGACGGCCCGGTAAAGGGCACCACCACGTACGCGCAGGACTTCGTACGAGCAGGACCGCGCGACGCGAAGGGGCGGTCATTGCGCGATCTCGACCTCGAGACGCGGCTCTTTACGTATCCGCTCAGCTTCCTGATCTACTCGGAGAGCTTCAACGCGCTTCCCGCCCTGGCGAAGGGCGAAGTCTACCGACAGCTGCGCGACGTGCTGACCGGTGCCGATCCGAGTACGGAATTCAAGCAGCTGAAGGCGAGTGACCGCGCCGCAATTCTGGACATCCTGCACGCGACCAAGCCCGACTTTCCGCGCTAGTGTGGCAGCGCTGGTGCACCCGCCTCAGTGCGTGAGCCCGTACATCACGTAATTCGTGGCGAACTTGTATGCGTCGTTGGAGAAGTTCACGGGATACCAGCCTTCCCCCGACCACTCCATGTAGTCGCCGATGTCGTTGTTGTAGTTGATGATCACCTGCAGCCGCTTGCCGGGATCGTTGTCCTCGTAGATGCCGAGGTACTCGGCCTTCGCCAGCGGTGTGGCGGGATGGGTCATCCCGTCCAGCGACGTGATGTGAAAGAAGGAATTGAAGATCGGATGCGATACGTCCATCGGCACAATGCGCGCGTTCGGCAGCACCGACCGCATCGCCCGCTCGAACACATCCCACTGCCGGTCGAAATAGAAGTCGTCGACGATCAGGAAGCCGCCCTTCTGAATCCAGCGACGGAGCGCTTCCGCTTCCTGCGGCGTGGGATACCAGTAGCCCGGCTCCGTGAGATATGCGATCGGATAGTGACCGAGCGCCGGATCGTCGAGCACGTGCACGTTGCTGCCCTTCTTGTGCAGCCGCAGCGTGGAGAGATCGCCCAGGATGGTCATGAAGTTGCGCTCCATCTGCGGATAGTCCGCACTCCAGGCCATGCGATAGCCCTGCGTATAGCGCAGCCGCACAAACGTGTAGCGCCCGTCGTACGGCACGTTCGGCTCGATCATGAAGCGCTGCCGTTGCGACCACGCGATCGGCGCACCGAACAGCATGGTGAGCAGCATCGCGATTGGCAGCAGGCCGACGACCCGCGCGAGTCCATTACCGAAGCGTCGCGATCGCATGGGGGCGGCGGCAGGCATCACGTCACTCGCTTGCTGGGAGTCCGACCATCTGCTCACTGAGGGTCCACAGTCGCGCTGCACGGGCCACCTGCTGCGCTTTGGCCGTCAACGGCTGCGCGAATGCCGCGCGGCCATTCTGTCGAT
>CANGXK010000380.1 GCA_947457715.1 Gemmatimonadota bacterium | reverse complement strand
TCTGCGAGTCTGACATCATTCCTTGAGGATCGAACTGAGCGTAAACTGATAAACGGGTCCGAGTCCCGAGGTGCCTTCCTCGCGTGCCACGCCGACCACGTACCGCGCATAGTACACCGCTAACCCCGAGCGGATGCGTGTGACACGCCCCGCACCTGCCGCTGCGCGCACGATCGCGGCTCTGGCCGCCACCCGATCCAGCCGGGCCAAGACGAACGGCCCTCGCTCATTCGCACCACGATTCACGTTGTTCTGACTCACGCCCACGCGGAGTTCGCGCAGCGCGGAATGTCCCATCAGCCGCGCGTCGGCGGCTGCCACGAAGGCCGGTCGATCATCGATCTCGCGGCCGGGACGCCAGAGAAAACTCGAGAATGCCAACCGCGCGTTCTGCCACGGCAGATCATGCACGACGACACCGAGGTCGGCGGCGATGGCCGTCTGCACCTCCTGATCGGCACGGCCTTCGCGCCAACGAACCGCGAGCCCCGCCGTGACGTGTGGCACCAGCGTCCGGGCGGCCGTCGCGCTGATCAGCAGGCTCGCGTAATTGATGTCGCCCACGCTCTGTGGATCGGTATCCGTCCGCACGAGGCCGGCGACAGAGCTCCGTGCGACCGACAGTCCGAGCGTTGTGCCGCTGCGGCGCCGGTATGACGCTGAGAGCAACTGTCCGTCCACGCCCTGTTGGGCGCCAGTCGCAAGTGACGCCACGCCCAGCCGGAGTCGCTCGCCGGATTGAAGCGCACTCGCAGCCGGATTCCACAGCCCGGCCCCCGGCTCGGCCGCCAACGCGGCCGGCTCAAGGACGGCGCCCAACGGAAACTCCCAGAGATCGCGCGCGGGAACTGGCTGCGCCGTGAGCTCAGGAGCCCAGCAAAACGCGGCGAGCCCGCAGATGAGCAAGCGGCGCATAGGGGACACTAACGAGCATTGCCTCGACGGGTCAAGCGAATGTGACCGTGCAATCGCTACCGAGATGGCCGTAAATCGTTTACCTTTCACTGTTTGCGGCCCTTTATTGGTCCGTACACATCCCTGATTCGACCCGTCCGGAGCGCTGCGCGTAATGTCGTCTTCGCCAGAACAGTCCATGCTCGCCACATCCCTTCGCACGGATACCTGCGGCCTTCTGCGTCCGCAGGACGTCGGGCGCATCGTCCGCCTCGGTGGCTGGGTGCACCGGAGTCGCGATCTGGGTGGTCTTGTCTTTATCGACGTGCGCGACCGGACGGGCCTCGTGCAACTGGCGTTCGGTCCGGCGTGGAGTGATGCCGAGACGCTCCGCATCGCAGCGGCCGTGGGCGTCGAATCGGTGGTTTTGTGTGAGGGTGAGGTCGTCGCGCGCGAACCGGAGCGGATGAATCCGGACATGCACACGGGCGGCATCGAAGTCCGCGTGACGTCGCTGCGAGTCGTCGGGCCGGCCGTCACGCCGGCCCTGCCAGTGGCCCGAGGCCGTGGAGAGAAAATGGCGGCGGAGGAGCTGCGCCTGCGGCACCGGCATCTCGACTTGCGACGCCCGGAACTGCAGGACAATCTCGTCCTGCGCCACCGGTTGCTGCAGGTCTCGCGGCGGTTCCTCAGCGATCGTGGTTACCTCGAGCTCGAGACGCCGATCCTGACCAAGCCGACTCCGGAAGGTGCACGCGATTATCTCGTGCCAAGCCGCGTGCATCCAGGGGAGTTCTACGCGCTGCCACAGTCGCCGCAGATCTACAAGCAGCTGTTCATGTGCTGCGGCTTCGATCGCTATTTCCAGATCGCGCGCTGCTTCCGTGACGAGGACTTGCGTGCCGATCGCCAGCCCGAGTTCACGCAGATCGACATCGAAGCGTCGTTCGTTGAGCGCGAAGACATTCTGGCGCTCGCCGAGGGCCTGATCGGCGCCCTCTGGAAGGAAGCCGGTCACGTCATTCCGGAGCATTTCGATCGCATGAGCTACGCCGATGCGATGGAGTTCTATGGTTGTGATCGACCGGATTTGCGCTATGCGCTTCGCCTCGCCGATTACACGGCGGTGTTTGCCGGACTCGAATTCGCGGTCACGACGAGCGCCATCGCCAGCGGTGCGCGCGTGCGCGGCCTCGTGGTGCCCGGCGGAGCGGCATGGAGCCGCAAGCAAGTGGACGAATTGGAAGCGCTCGCCAAGAGTGCCGGAGCCGGCGGACTGCTCCGCCTACGGCACGCTGACGGCGCGTACGATGGGCCATTGGCGAAGTTTCTCACCGACGACGCCCGCGCGTCCTTCGCACTCACCGACGGGGATCTCGCACTCTTCGTGGCCGCTCCCGACCGAGTCGCCAGCCCGGCGCTCGATCGCGTGCGCCAGGAGTGCGCGCGTCGGCTGGCTCTCGTGGACGACACACTGCAGCGTTTCGTCGTCGTCATGGATTTCCCGATGTTCGAAGCGGATTCCGAAACGGGAGCGCTCGCGGCCGTGCACCATCCCTTTACGGCACCGCATCCGGAAGACATGCGGGCCTATCCGGATCAGCCGGCGCGCTGGCGAGCGCTCGCCTATGACGTCGTCCTCAACGGCACGGAGCTCGGCGGCGGCAGTATTCGCAACAGCGACCCGGCCATGCAGTCGCGGATGTTTGCCCTGCTCGGCATCGGCGATGTGGCCGATCAGGAGCGACGATTCGGCTTTTTGCTCGAGGGGCTTCGTGCCGGCGCGCCGCCGCACGGCGGTATTGCGTTCGGCTTCGACCGGATCGCGATGCTGCTCTCAGGCGCGCCCTCGTTGCGTGACGTTATCGCCTTTCCGAAAACCACGGCGGCACGATCGCTGTTCGAAGGGGCGCCGGTGGCGGTGCCGCCGGAAGACCTGGCGGAACTGCATCTCGCCGTCACCGGGGCGGACGCGTGAACGGCAACGATCGCGCGTCCGACACGGCGACGACGCGGGTTTCCGTCGAAGGTGCCGACATGCAGATGCTCGCGGGCGCGAACGACGGCAATCTCGTTGAACTCGGCCGCGCGACGGGCACCCGTGTTGCGCTCCGCGGTGACAGTCTCACCATTACCGGAG
>CANGXK010000379.1 GCA_947457715.1 Gemmatimonadota bacterium | reverse complement strand
GTCGACCACGACGACCCCGGGGTGCAGCAGCCCCACCTCACCGACGATGCGCGACAGTACGGTGTCGAGATCACCCACCAGTGCTTCCTCGCTGAGATTGAGGAAGTGCACCGTCGATCCCACGCGGTTGGTATCGAAAAAGCCGAAGCGCCGTTGGTAGCGCATCATCTTGAGCGATGTTTCGCCGAGCAGCGTGATGAACAGCCCCGGGCGCTCCACGGTGGCATTGGCGAACAGGAACTGCATCGCCATGGTGGTCTTACCCGAGCCGGGGCCACCCGCGATCAGGTTGAACGACAGCGCCGGCAGGCCGCCGCCCAACACTTCGTCCAAGCCCGGCACGCCGGTCTGCAGCAGCGGAAACAGCGCGTCCGGCGACGCCGGCATATCGTGAGCCAGCGTATCAATCATCGAACCGGTCCCGGAAGTGTTCGGCATCTATGGGGCGAAG
Source organism: Gemmatimonadota bacterium (assembly GCA_947457715.1). Next base: position 2,599 of record CANGXK010000379.1, on the reverse strand, counting down.
GGAGGGGCTGCCGACATGCTCTACCAGCCCGGCGGCCAGATCGTCGCCGATCACGCGTCCGAGTAGTGCAATGAGGACAGCCAGCAGCGACACCGTTGCCGCGGACACCTCCTCGGTGCCGTAGCTGCGCGCGAACGGCGCGTCGGACGCGGCCAGCGGCAGGCCGGGGATCGCGCGCAGGGCCGGGTGCCGGGGGAGCGTCTCCGCGACGGCTCGGCGGAGCAGGGCGCGGTACCCTTCGACGCCAATCCATCGGCGCATGCCGTGGTCGAGGTCGGCCAGCACGCGCGTGGCGGCCATCATGACCCGCTCTTCCGAGGCGCGGTCGGTGGCCACGCACTCCCAGAGACGGCGGGCGGCAACCAGCGTGGACACATCAGCGTTGCGCATTCCGCCCCGAGCAGGAGTCAATGTCGTGCGCCAACGATCGTTCACGGGTCGACTGGCAGCAGCACGCGAGCAACTGTCCGGACGTAAGTCACGGACAGATCGCGACATTTATGTAAGTGGTACACTAACGAGGGGTGAAAGGTTCACATACCTCAGGCCACCGGCAACCAGGTCGCCTACAAGGGGTGGGTGTCGCATGCCTCGGCTCGCCACCAACCCCGTCTTCGGCGCGGTTGCGCTGCGCTGAACGCGGTTATCACGCCGTCGGCGATGCCGGATCGGACGCCGGGTCGCGCGAGGCGCGCGTGCCCTGCGTCCCGAACCCCGGATTGCGGCGATGCGAGAAAATCAGCGACGTCTCGAGATGACCCACTTCGTGGCGCGCGGCGAACGCGCTCAGCACGAACTCGCGCAGATGTTCGGCGTCGCGCACGGCTACGTGCACGAGATAGTCGTTGGCGCCCGTGAGGTGAAAGACGCCGCGCACCTCGGGCAGTGTCACGACGTGCTGCTCGAAGCGACCGATCGCGGTGCGCGTATGCTGGGCGAGTCGTACCGCCACCAGCGCTTCCAGGGTGACGCCGTGCACGCGCGGATCCACCTCGGCGTGATAGCCGAGAATTGCGCCCGTCTGCTCCAGCCGTCGGACCCGCGCGAGGCAGCTGGACGGCGCCAGCCCGACCCGCGCGGCCAGCACCTTGTTCGAGAGCCGTGCATCGTGCTGCAGAAGCGCCAGAATCTCCCGGTCGATTCGGTCAACGGTCACGGCAGGCGAGGATTTCCGAATATAATTCTGTATAGGTGACTCCTGAACGTGGAAGTGAATAACCTACAGCTTCCTTCCAGCATCCGGAGTGCCCCATGGAACATCCGATCGAACCGTCCTTCGCCACCCGCGCCGTCCATGCGGGGCGGGAAGACTTCGTGGCGCTCGGGGTACACGCCCCGCCGCTCGATCTGAGTTCGACGTATCCCACGCCGGACCTCGATGCCGCGGCCCGCTCCTTCGACTCCCTCGTCATGGGTGACGAGCCGCACGGCAGCTTCGTGTATCAGCGACTCTTCAATCCCACGACCGATCGGTTCGAGCGGGGATTGGCGGCGCTGGAAGGCGCCGAAGATGCCGCGGCGTTCGGCTCCGGAATGGCGGCGCTGACGGCCACGCTGCTGGCCGCCAAGTCACGCGGCACGCACGTGGTGGCGGTGCGTCCGATGTACGGTACGGCCGATCACCTGCTCACGTCCGGGCTGCTCGGGATGACGGTCACCTGGATCACGCAGGATGCCGTCGGCGACGCGATGCAGCCCGATACCGGACTCGTGATCATCGAGACGCCGGCCAATCCCACGCTGGCGCTGGTGGACATCGCCCACGTGGTGCGTCAGGCTGGCACCGTGCCGGTGCTGGTGGACTCCACCTTTGCCACCCCCGTGCTGCAGCGCCCGCTCGAGCAGGGGGCTGCGCTCGTGATTCACAGCGCCACCAAGTTTCTCGGCGGACACGGCGACGTGCTGGCCGGCGTAGTGACCGGTGCGCATGCACTGGTGCGCGCGATCAAGCATGTGCGCGCGGCCACCGGCGGATTGTTGCATCCAATGGGTAGCTATCTGTTGCATCGCGGATTGCCCACGTTGGCCGTACGGGTGGAGCGGGCGCAGGCCACGGCGGGCGCGCTGGCGCAGCAACTCGTCGGCGACGATCGCGTGACCATGGTGCATTATCCGTCGCTCCCGGGGCAGGACCCGCGCGGGCTCCTCGGCACGCAGATGCACGGCGCCGGCAGTGTGCTGAGCTTCGAGCTCGCCAGCGACGACCCCGCCACGCTGCGCGCCTTCGTGACCGCGCTGCAGCTCATCACGCCGGCCGTCAGTCTGGGCTCCACCGATACGCTGATTCAACCGCCGGCGCTGCTTACGCACCGCGTGGTGCAGGAAGAGGCGCGCCGCGCCGCCGGCATCGCCAGCGGCCTGCTGCGGCTCAGCGTCGGCCTGGAAGATCCGCGTGATCTGTGGCACGACCTCCATCGGGCACTCGAGGTCGTTGCTGTGCGGTGAATACCTCTTGCTGGCCTTGCCGCCGATCCCCGAGTCCTCGTTCGCTACGACAGTGATCGCGCGACGCGTCATGGGGTGTTGCGATGGTCGACTACTTCAGCACGCGGATCTTGATGTTCCGCATCGACAGCTCGCCGTTGTGATCGCCTTGAAT
>CANGXK010000378.1 GCA_947457715.1 Gemmatimonadota bacterium | reverse complement strand
GTGATGGTTCCTCGGATTCTATTCCCTGAGAATTATCCGCCAAGAGCGGTGGACGAATTGCAAACCAAGTTATCCCTTGGAAATGCCGCTGCCTGACGGCTCAGTGTCCTTTGATCGCAGCCGCAACAAGGCAGCGATCAAAGGATCGCGACAGGAGCCCAATACTCACCGTCCGGCGGCAGTTACAATTCGCCGGCTTCCGTTGCTTCATCGTAAGGACCTTTCTAGACTCGCTGACATTGTGTCCCTAAGCACCAAATTGCGATTCTTGTTGACGGCTGCTTTTGGCATAAACCCAATTGTCAGGACTTCAAATGTCCCAGAACCAGAGCCGCGTTCTCCTCAGTGGACACATCAAATCCGGCTCCCCGGCGGCCACCCAAAATCCCCCAGCGGTGGCCACCCCAAACTCCCCCAGTCGGCGTGAGGGTGTGAGCCGCTAATTCGAGCGGTCATCCGCGGGACGTTACGCTACCTCTCTCACCGTGGTGAGGGAGGAAGAAGGAGTGAACGTCTTGAAGGCACATCTACGCATTACCATCACCACGCTGCTGGCGCGCGGCGCGTCGCAGCATGAGATCGCCCAGCGCACGGGCGTCGATCGCAAGACGATTCGTCGGTACGCCCGCGCGGCGGTCGCTGACGCGGCGACCACCGAGGCGGCAAATGCCCCCACGGTGGCCACCGGCCCGGCGACCCGCGCCGGTGAAATGCCCCCACCCCGGCCACCGGACTCGGACGCGCTCGCGGCCGCGGCCGCGGCGCTCGTGCCGCACCGCGTACTGAGGGGTCCTGCGACGTCCGCGTGCGAGCCGCATCGCGCATGGATCGAAGCCCAGGTCGCGCTCGGCCGCAACGCGGTGAGTGTGTTTCAAGACTTGGTCGAGCAGCACGGCTTTGCGCACCAGTACAACTCGGTCAAGCGCTTTGTCGCCACGCTCAAAGCGCGCGCGCCCGAGCGCTTCGATGTCCTCGAATTTCTGCCGGGCGAAGAAGCGCAAGTCGACTACGGCCAAGGCGCGCCGACCCGCACGGCGTCGGGCAAGTATCAGCGACCGGTGCTGTTCGTCATGACGCTCAAGTATTCCGGGAAGAGCTTCCGCAAGGTGGCGTGGAAGACCTCGCAGGCGGTGTGGGCGGACCTCCACGAATCGGCGTTTCGCGCCTTCGGGGGCTGCTGTCGGTACGCCGTGCTCGACAATTTGAAGGAAGGCGTGCTGCAGCCGGACCTCTACGAACCGGGCCTCAATCCGGTGTATGCCGCGATGCTCGCGCACTACGGCGTCGTCGCCGATCCGTGTCGCGTACGCGATCCGAATCGCAAGGGCACCGTCGAGTCGGCGATTCAGCACACGCAGAGTACCGCGCTCAAAGGGCGCACCTTCGAATCGATCGACGACCAGAATGCCTGGCTCGCGCACTGGGAGGAACGCTGGGCCGCCCCGCGCATTCATGGGCGGAAGAAGCGCCAAGTGCTGGAGCTGTTTCGCGAGGAACAACCGCATTTGCTCCCGCTCCCGCTCGAGGGCTTTCGGTCGTTCACCCAAGGCGTGCGCACCGTCGATGAGGCGGGGCTCGTCCAGATCGAGGGCGCGTACTACGCGGCCGGCGAAGCGGCGCTGGCGAGCGTGGTCACCGTCCGCGTGTACACGCACACGATTGAGATTTTAGACCGCACCGGCGCGGTGCTCCGACGCCATCAGAAAGCGCTCCGCAAGGGAGCCTTCGTGATGGCCGAATCCGATCGCCTCTTCAATCCGTCGCGACACACGGCACGCGTGCTGGCACGCGCCGCGCAGATCGGCCCGCAGACGGCCGCGCTGGCGCAGGTGCTCTTTGAGCGGCTCGGACGCCCAGGCCAGCGCGCGCTGTACGGCCTCGCGAGTCTGCCACGCACGTATGCGCGCGCGGACATCGAAGCGGTGTGTACGCGCCTGCTGGCCGCCGATTGCGTGTCGTACGCGGCGATCAAGACCGCGCTGGCGCGTCGCGCCGAGGCCGCCCTCGCCGCGGTGGCGGACGCCCCACTCACGCAGTCGGGTGACGGGATCCGCCCGCCGGCGGAGTACCAAACGTTTTGGGATCAGCACGCCGCGGATGACGCATCGACGAACCACGCCGGCGCGTCGGTATGACGATGTCGATCACCGAACTCGAACAGGCGCTGCGCGCGCTGCGGCTGTCGGGCATGAGCGCGACCATGCAGGCGCGCGCGCTGCAAGTCGCCGCGCACGAGATGGATTTCCTCGAAGCCTTTTCGTGGCTCGTGCAAGACGAACTCGATCGGCGCCGCTCCCGCCTGCTCGAACGACGCTTCACGCTCTCGGGGCTGCGCGAGCGGAAAGCCCTAAAGGATTTCGACTGGACCTACAACACGCGCCTGCCGAAGCGGGAGGTGCTCGCGCTGGGCACGCTGCAATTTCTCGATGCCAAGGAGGATCTGCTCCTGATCGGTCCGCCCGGTACCGGGAAGAGTCACTGCGCCAAAGCGCTCGCGCTGCTCGCCGTCCAACGCGGCTACAAAGTCCTATACCGCGAAGCGCATCAACTCATCGAAGACCTCGCCGAAGCGCGCGAACTCGGTCAGCTCCGCGCGTATCGGCAGCAGATCAAGAACGTCGATCTCTTGCTCATCGACGATTTGTTTCTGCGCAAACTGCCCGCGCAGGCCGGCGACGAGCTGGCTGACGTGCTGATGAGTCGCTACGAAAAGGCGTCGACGCTGGTGACGTCAAACCGGCCCTTTGAAGACTGGGCGCGCCTCCTCGGCGACACGGTGGTCGTCACGCCGCTGCTCGACCGCCTGCTGCATCACGGCCACCTGCTCAAATTCGAGGGCAAAAGCTGGCGGCTCAAAGAAGCCGCGGCGCGTCTTGCAAAGCAGCCGAAAGGCCCGTAGCCTCACGTGGTCCCGTGTACGTCAGCTGGGGGAGTTTGACCCGGCCACCACTGGGGGAATTTGAGGTGGCCACCGGGGCACCGACCCCGGCGACCTCGTGCTCGACCCGACCTGCGGTTCCGGCACCACTGCCACCGTCGCCGAGCAATGGG
>CANGXK010000377.1 GCA_947457715.1 Gemmatimonadota bacterium | reverse complement strand
CGAGGTGTTCGCGGCGCTCGACGGCGTATCGCGGATTTTTCACGCGGGTGACGTGGGGCCGCCGGAAGTGCTGATCGAGCTCGCCACGATCGCACCGATCCAGGCGGTGTGGGGCAACACCGACGCGCCGGGGCGCCGGGATCTCGTGGAGCGCATCGAGGAAACGATCGACGGGGTGCGCATCGTGGTCACCCACGGACACGAAATCGGCAGCGTCAACCCGCCGCGACTGGTGAGCGCCTACATGAAGGCCGACGTGATCGTGTATGGGCACACGCACGTGCAGCTCGTGACCAAGGCTGCGCGACGCATCGTGGTGAATCCTGGCGCCGCGGGCCCGCGTCGGTTCAAGCTGCAGCCGAGTGTGGCGAAGCTCTATATCCTGAACGGCAAGGCGGACGTGGAGCTCATTCCGCTGGGGATTCCGGAGGACGTCGTGGTTGACGAGGATGGATTGGAGTAGGCGGATGGACTCACGTGGGTTTCGGGTTTTGAGTTCGGGTTTCGAGTCGTGGGTTGACCAACTCACCACCCGAAACTCGAGCTCGCCACGCCAAACTCACGTGAGTGGTGCGGTGTCGCGCAGCTCCCGCGCCAACGCCTCAAGCGCCCCCACCACCGTGTCGCCCTTGAGCGCCGCGTCGTTCGGCCTCGTGCGGAACCACGACTCGATCATCAGCAATTCATCGAGCTGATCGACCACCGCACCGGTGGGTACCTGCACGCCGCGTTGCTCCAGCGCCTGCAGGGCTGTGACCGACTCCGCGTCGGTGCAGCGCGCCTCGGCCACCACGCGGCCGTGCCGTACGAGATACAGCCGGTCATCGCCGTCGCGCCCGGGCATGGCGTACACGAAGCTGGGCTTGGTGATCGCTTCGCGCACGCGCGCCAGCTGCCCGTCGAGTTCCTGCAGCGCCGTGAGCCGGTCGCGGAGCCAGCCGGCACGTTCGTAGCTCAGTGCGGCGCTGGCCGCCGACATTTCACGTACCAGCTGCTGATGCGGTGAGTCGTCGCGTCCTTCGAGCACGGCCCGAGCGCGCGCGAGCTGCGCGCGATAGGCGTATTCCGTCGTGGCGCCGACACACGGCCCCAAGCAGCGGCGCGTTTCGTAGCGATGGCAGCCGGGGGTCCGCTCGAGCGACGGGTGCACCATGTCGTCGAACAGGTCGACCGCATCGTGCAGCACCATCGGCACGCGGTCGGTGCAGTCACGGAGCCCCAGCGCGTCGTTGAGCACACGCAGCGCCTCGACCAGCGGACGACGCGACGCGAAGGGCCCGATGACCTGCGCCGCCTGTTTCGCGCGCGCCGCGGCACTCGCCCGCTGAATGCGGAGCCGTGGGGCGGGGCCGCCCGCCACGGTGATCACCCACCACTTATCGAGGGGACGCGCGGCCTTGATGTTGTACTTCGGAAGATGGGCCCGGATGAGGCGCACTTCGCGCAGCAAGGCGGCGAACTCACTGGGCATCGGCTCCCATTCGATGCGCGAGGTTTCGCGCAGGAGCCGCGCATGACGATGCTCGGGCCAGGGCAGACGGAAGTACGACAGCAGCCGCGTGCGGACCTGCGTGCTCTTGCCCACGTACAGCACTTCGCCGTGCACGCCGCGCATGAGGTACACCCCTGGCACGTTGCGCATCTGCTCGCGCACCTGCGCGCGGAGCCGCTGCACATCGGCGTCGGGTGAGCCGACCGACAGATCGAGCTGGGTGGCCAGCTTCGCGCGCGACTTCCGGGATGACGTGCCGGCCGATTTACCGCTGGCAGTGCGGGCAGAAGACCGTGCTGCGCCCATCGATCGCGTGCGTCCCGACCAGGCGGCGGCCGCAGGCGAGACAGGGTGCACCGGCACGGCCGTAAGCGGCCAGCTGCTCGACGAAAGATCCCCGTTCACCGCGCGCGTCCCGGTAGTCGCGGAAGCTCGTGCCGCGGGCCGCGATGGAGGCGGTCAACACGGCACAGAGCTGCGCCCGCAGCTCGGCGCTTTCCTGCTCGGAGAGAGTGCGCGCTTCGCGCGACGGATCGATCCCGGCCAGCCACAGAGCCTCGTTCGCGTAGATGTTGCCGACGCCGGCGAGTCGCTTCTGGTCCATCAGAAACACTTTGATGGCCTGTCGCGACTCCCGAACAAGTCCCGAAAACTCGGTGTCGCCGAGCTGCGGGTCAAGAGGTTCGGCACCTAATGCGTTCGAATACTTCGTGAAACGTTCGGGTGACATCAGCGCCACCGTGCCGAGCCGCCGTACGTCGCGGTAGTGCAGGGCGCGCCCGTCGTGCAGTCGCAGCGTGACGGCCACGTAGGCCCGGTCGGCTTCTGAGAGCGAGCCGTCGTCCACCACCATCCCGCCGGTGAAGCGTGGCTGCACCACCACCCGCCACGGCGGGTCGGTGGCGTCCATTCGTGCTGTCACAGCCCGGATGTCGAGCACGATCAGTTTGGCGCGACGCCAGACGTGGGCGATGGTGAGCCCGTTCAGCGCCTCGCCAAAGCCCGCGGCATCGGCTTCGCGCAGCACGTCGGCCTTGAGCACGTCTACACCGACGATGGTGGCGCCGCACACCATCGCGTCGAGATCGCGCGCGATGGTTTCCGTTTCGGGCAGCTCAGGCAAGTCGCGCCGCTTCCCGCCAGCCGATGTCTCCACGATAGATCGCACCTTCGAACTCGATGCGGGACGCGGCCTCGCGGCTCGCCTCCTGCGCATCGGCGAAGGTGTCGGCCATGGCCGTCACCGCGAACACGCGACCGCCGCTGGTGCGCAGCGATCCGTCGGCGGCGAGCGACGTGCCCGCGTGATACACCCGCAGGTCGTCGCTGAACGACGGCAACGTGATGTGCTGGCCGGTGATCGGCGCATCGGGATACCCCTGCGAGGCGACCACCGTGGTGACCGACGCCCCGTCTCGCCACGTGAACGGCGACAGGCTGCCGATGCGACCGCCGTGGGCCACCGTCATCATGGGGTCGAGCAGGCTGCTGGTCAGCATGGGCAGAATCGCCTGCGTCTCGGGATCACCGAACCGGCAGTTGAACTCCACGACCTTGGGGCCGTCTTCCGTGAGCATCAAT
>CANGXK010000376.1 GCA_947457715.1 Gemmatimonadota bacterium | reverse complement strand
CCAAGGGAAAGCTTGGAGACAAGACCGGCGGCGGCTTCTACACGAAGACCAAGGAAGGCACGCACACCTTCGACTGGAAGACCAAAGCCTACGCGCCGCAGCAGCGGCTCGAAAGCGGGGAGATCGGACAGGCCATCCGCATGCCGATCGCACAGCGCTTACCCGCCGCCATCGCGATGAGCGGCGCGCAGGGCGCGTTCCTGCGTGATCATCTCGCCGACGCCGCGCACTACACGCTCACGCTCGCCTCGGAACTGGCGTACGACATCGTCGCAATCGACCGCGCGATGGAGTGGGGCTACGGCTGGGAAGCCGGCCCCTTCCAGATCATGGACGCCCTCGGCATCGACTGGCTGCGCGGCGAATTCCGCGCACAAGGCAAGAGCATTCCGCCGCTGCTCGAGATGGCGAAGGGGTCGTTCTACCGGGACGGCGAGTACCTCACCTTCGACGGCACCTACGAGTCGATCCCCGGCATCCCCGGCCGCCTCTCGCTCGCGAGCCTCGCGAAGCACGGGCGCGTGCTCGATGACAACGGGCTCTCCCGTCTCATCGATCTCGGCGACGGCGTGGCCTGCTTCGAGTTCCGCTCGAAGATGAACAGTCTGGGCGAAGGCGTGCTGAAGGGACTCGAAAGCGCGCTCAGCAAGGTCGAGAAGCTTGGCTTCAACGGCATGGTGATCGGCAATGAAGACGCCCGCGCGTTCAGCGTCGGCGCCGATCTCTCGTTGGTCTCCTTCGCAGTCTCGGCCGGTGCGTGGGATGACATCGCACTCTCCTGCAAGACATTCCAGGACAGCGTGATGTCGATCCGCCGCGCGCCGTTCCCGGTGGTCGTCGCGCCGGCCGGCATGGCCCTCGGAGGCGGCTCGGAGTTCACGCTGCACGCCGATGCCGTGCAGGCGCACGCCGAGACCTACATGGGGCTCGTGGAGGCCGGTGTGGGCCTGTTGCCCGGCGGTGGCGGCACGAAGGAGCTGCTCATGCGCTTCACGGCCGAACTGCAGAACTACGAAGACGTCGACCTGTTCGCCGCCGTGAAGCGCGCGTTCAAGCTGATCGCCTTTGCGACCACCACCGCCTCGGCGTACGAAGCGAAGGCCTTGGGCTTCCTGCGCGAAAGCGATCGCATCAGCATGAATCGCGATCATCAGCTCGCCGATGCGAAGGCCCGCGTGCTCGATCTCGCGCGCGGCTATCTCCCGCCCCTCGAGCGCACCGTTCGCGCGCTCGGCCGTGAAGGACTCGGCAATCTCGAGTACGCCCTCTGGGCCGCGAAGGAAGCCGGTCAGGCGTCGGCGCACGACGTCCGCGTGGGCCGTGCGATCGCCTACGTGCTCTGCGGCGGCGACGGCACTCCGCGTGACGTCACCGAGCAGGACCTGCTCGACCTCGAGCGCGAACAGTTCCTCAGCCTCCTCGGCACCAAGGAGACGCAGGAACGCATCGCGTACACCCTCAAGACCGGCAAGCCGCTGCGCAATTGAGCGCGCGGCAGGAGAGATAGAGATGACCGAGGTCGTAATCGTCAGTGCCGCCCGCAGCGCGGTCGCGCGCGGCAAGGCGGATGGTGCGCTCGCCGGCGTGCATCCGGTGGATCTATCGTCCACCGTCATGAAGGCAGCCATCGATCGCGCGGGGATCGACCCCGCGATCATCGAAGACGTGCAGTGGGGCTGCGCGATGCCCGAAGCATCGCAGGGGCTCAATCACGCGCGACTCGCGTGGCTGCGTGGCGGATTCCCGGTGGAAACATCGGCCGCCACGGTGAACCGGTTCTGTTCGTCCGGTTTGCAGTCGGTGGCGTACGCGTCGCAGGCCATCATCGCCGGCCAGGGTGATGCCGTGATGGCCGGCGGCATCGAGATGATGTCGCAGGTCCCGATGTCGGGCTACAACGCGCGGCTCTCACCAGCGATCACCGAGAGCTATATCGGCATGGGCTTCACCGCCGAACGGGTGGCGAAGCGCTGGGAAATCTCGCGCGCCGCGCAGGATCAGCATGCGTACGACAGCCAGCAGAAAGCGGTGGCGGCCATTCAGCGTGGCGCGTTCACCGACCAGATCGTGCCGATCCACACGCAACGCTTCACGTGGAAGGGCGCCGAGAAGACGGTGACGGACGTGGTGTTCGATACCGACGAATGTCCGCGTGCAGAGACCACGCTGGAAGGGCTCGCCAAGCTGCGTCCGGCGTTCTCACCCACCGGTACGGTGACGGCCGGGAATGCCAGCCCGTACTCCGACGGCGCCGCCGCCGTGCTCGTCATGAGCGCGGCCAAGGCGAAGGAGCTCGGCCTCATCCCCCTCGCGCGCTTCGTGAGCTTCGCGGTGGCGGGCGTCGATCCCGACATCATGGGCGTCGGCCCGATCAAGGCCGTCCCCAAGGCCCTCGCCCGCGCGGGGCTCACGCTCGCTGATCTCAAGCTCATCGAGCTCAACGAGGCCTTCTCGGCGCAGGCCTTGGCGGTGATCAAGGAGCTCGGCATGGACACGAGCATCATCAACGTGAACGGCGGCGCCATCGCCCTCGGACATCCCCTCGGCGCTACGGGAGCCAAGCTCACCACGCAGCTGGTGCATGAACTCCGGCAGCGTGGCGGTGGCTACGGCATGGTGACGATGTGCATCGGCGGCGGAATGGGAGCAGCCGGCATCTTCGAGGTCTACGCGAAGTAGAACCCATTACCCAGAACCCAGTACCCACTGCCCCAAACCCACAGCCCACAGCCCGCAGCGCGCTCTTTCAAACGCGCTGTGGGCTGTGGGCTGTGGGCTTGAGGTAATGGGTACTGCGCAGTGGGTTCTGGGTTGGCCGGGCGTTACACCGTGCCCCTCTCTGCGGCCTGGCGCGCCGCGACACCCAACGCCTGCACCACCTGTCCCAGCACCGCAAACCGTGGATCGCTGGTGAGCCCCTGCACGTGCCGCGCGTAAATCTGCTGCGCGATCACCGCCACCTTGAACAACCCGAACGCGTAGTAGAACGGCGCATCGCTCACATCCACGCCACAATGCGCGCCGTACGCCTGCACCAGTTCGGCCCGCGTCATGTTGCCCGGCAAGGCCGTGATG
>CANGXK010000375.1 GCA_947457715.1 Gemmatimonadota bacterium | reverse complement strand
CCTCGTCGTCATCTTCGTTTACCCGACGCGAATCGTGGAACAGCGCGAACAGCCGCACCACCTCGGCGTCGCCACCATTGGACGCCGCCACCCGCACGCCGTTCTCCAGCACACGCGCCCAGTGCACGACGCCATGATGGCCGTGCACGGGCAATACGTAGGCGCGCAGGATCTCCCGCAGAATCAACGCATAATCATGCATACCGCCCGGAGCAACGGCGGTCGTGAGGCCAGACATCATGTGCATCGTCGCTCCATGCAATGAAGGGCGTGACGCCGGAACGTCAGCGAGGGGACCGCTGCTCGACCTCGGCCAGAAACGCGCGCACCGCCGCGATGTACTCCGCCGGTTTCTCACGCATGGCAGCATGCGCGCCTCCCGGAATCACCACCAGTCGCGCGTCGCGCATCGTCTGACGGAACTCCTCCAGCGTCGTCGGCCGCGCTTCGTCGAATTCTCCGGCGATAAACAGCGAAGGCGTGCTGATCTCGTCCATGTCCGCCGACCGTGTCCACGACTTGAGCGACCCGTTGGACAGGAACTCCGTGGGCCCCCACATCTGGCGGTAGATCGTGTCGTTGGATGCCACCCCTTCGCAACGCGCGATCGGCGCCGCCGGCAGTCGCTGCACGTGACGCGCGTAAAACGAGTCCGTAGCGGCCGCATAGGCCGGTGAATTCAGCGTGCCCGCCTTCTCGTTCTCGTCCAGCACCTTTTGAATCGACTCCGGCAGCTGTTCGCGAAGACTGTCGGCATCGGCAATCCAGCGCGGCGTGGAGATCAGCGGGCTGCTGAAGATCACCGACGTCACGCCCGTGGGCCTCGTGGCAATCATGTATTCTGCGGCGAGCGCACCGCCCCACGAATGCCCGAGCAAGTGAATGCGGTCGAGCTTGAGGGCACGGCGCACGGCGTCCACTTCCTGCACAAAGCGCGGGAAATTCCACAGCGCCGTGTCGGCCAGATGTTCGGAGCGCCCGGAGCCCAGCTGATCGTAGAAGATGACCGGCCGCTCGTTCGCGAGTGGCGCGAGGACTTCGAAGCGGCACGACGTGCCACCGGGGCCGCCGTGCAGCGCCAGCAGCGGCACGCCCGGCCCGTTGCCGATCTTGCGATACCACACCTTGCCGCCGGGCACATCGATCATGCCTTCTTCCGACGGAAAGGTGTCGGCCGCCGCAGCCGCCACCGTGCTGTCGGCCACGGCGTCGGACGGCGGGGCACAGGCAGCGAGCAGGCACGCGGCGGCAATTGCGGCGGCGATTGCCACGGCGGCAACGGGTCGTGGAGCGACAGTGGAGTGAATCATCGCTGAATCATGCGACAGTGGCCGCCACTTGTCGAGCAAGTGACGGCCACCGTGTTCCTGAAGAACTGGCGACTACATCGCCAACGCCTGCAGATCCTGCAGCGACTTCTTGAGCATATCGATCTTGGCCGGATCGCAGCTGCGGCTTCCTTCGACGTCCGTCACCAGCTTCGCCAGCGCCGCATTCCGCGCCGCGCCGTTCGCCTTCTCGGCGTTCGCAATCTGCGCGCGGATGTCGCCGATCTTGGCCGGCGCCACGCACCCCTTCCGCTCCAGCTGATCGGTGTACGCCTTGGCCAGCGCGAAGCTGGGCGGCCACGAAATCTTCGGCTGCCCCTGCGCATTCAGGTAGTCCCACTTCACCGTGTTGGCCGCATCGATCTCGTTCTGCGAGATGAACGCGCTGGGCACCAGCTGCGCCACATCCATGCCGCGCGCGATTTCCGAGCTCACGATGTTGCCGTTGTACCAGTACACCGACCACGACCCGCCCATCTCCATACGGGTGCTGTCCACCGGACCACGGTCGAAACTGGCGATCTCCTTCGGGTTGGCCGCATCGGTCCAGTCGAATACCGAGATGCCGCCCTGGTACCACGACTGCACCATCACGTCACGACCGGGAATCGGAATCAGCGAGCCGTTGTGGGCCACGCAGTTCTCGTTCTTGGTCTGGTACGTGGGAATCTTGTAGTAACTCTGGAATACCAGCTTCCTGTTCACGATCGAGAAGATCGCGTTGGCGCCCCACTCCGGTTTGTCGAGCGCGCGGCACTTCGGTGAACCGCCGCCGCCCCATTCGTCGCTGAACAGCATCTTCGTGCCATCGTTGTTGAACGTGGCCGAGTGCCAGTAGGCGAAGTTCGAGTCGGCCACGGCGTCGAGACGCACCGGTGCCACAGGGTTGCTGATATCGAGCAGAATGCCGTGACCTTCACAGGCGCCGCCGGCCAGGCCGAGCGCCGGATACACCGTGATGTCATGGCACTGCGAGCCTTCATTCACCGTCGTCGCGGCAGCCGGCGGCTTGTCCATCCCCTGGGCCGCGAGCATGCGCATCACGAGCGCGTTCACCACCGGACGCGCCGCCACTGTATCAGCCGCCGTCGCCGCCGTTGCGCCGCGGGCCTTCACGATACTGTCGATCACCGGCGTCACGAACTGATTCGGCAGTACGATTTCCTCGTTCATCGCGGGAATCATGATCGTGAACGCGCCCTTGGCCTTGGCGGCATCCATTTCCGCCTTGTCGGCGGGCGATTCACCATGGCTCTTGGCCGCACCGAGGCCCGCGAAAATGTTCGCGCGTCCCACGACCGCGGCCGCCGCCGGATTCGCGAGTGGCACCTTGATGATCTCGATGCGCAGCCGCGACGAATTCGCGTCACCGCTGGGCGCCGACACGCACTCGGCCAGCTCACCCGCCGGACGGATGCCCGACGAACCCGAGACGTAGATGTACACATGGTCCTTGTCCTTTGGATCTTCCAGCACCGTGTGCGTATGCGAACCGCGGCACGTCTGCACGTTGGCGACCAGCTTCGGCTCACGGATGTTCGTGATGTCGAAGATGCGCACGCCACGCACGCGATCCTTGCTCACCACGTCCTTCACGCCACCCGGCGTGCAGTCCACACGGCCGTTCATCGCCTCGGCCGACATGAACAGGAGATTCTTGTACACACTCACGTCGTTCTGCGACGCAGGACACTCGTACGCGACCACGAGCGTAGGCGCCGACGGGGTGCTGATGTCCCACACCACCGGGCCGTTGT
>CANGXK010000374.1 GCA_947457715.1 Gemmatimonadota bacterium | reverse complement strand
TCGACGCCGCGCTGCTGGATTACATCGCGGCGAAGGAAGGCCTCACGCTGCCGCAGGTCGAAGCGCTGCTGAACAATCAGTCGGGACTGCTTGGGATCTCGGGGCTCACGAACGATATGCGCGACTTGCTCGCGGAAGCGCACGAGAACCAGGATCGTCGCGCCAAGCTGGCCATCGAGATCTTCTGCTATCGCGCGCGGAAGTATGTGGGTGCGTATCTCGCGGCACTTGGTGGTGCGGACGCGATCGTATTCGCCGGGGGCATCGGGGAGAACTCTCCGGAAATCCGTCGACGGATTTGCGAAGGACTGCAGTGGGCCGGGTTGCATGTCGACGCCGCGGCGAACGACACGCTGGTGGCAGGCAAAGAGGGCCGCTTCTCGACCGGCGAGTCGTCTCTGGCGGCGTGGGTGGTCCCCACCGACGAGGAATTGTTGATCGCCCGCGATACGTTCCGCGTGATCGCGGGTGTTGAGTCGACCTGAGGTATTCCGCCCGCGAGGGCTTGCAGATTTCCCTACAGCGGATGATACTCAAGTGTGCGCGGCGGTTTCCCCGATTTGACGGGCCGCGTACTCAGTGCCTGTGGCACTGACTATCCGTCTAAGTCGAGGTCCTGACGGCCTGCGACGAGAAATCGGCGCGGGCCGTCAGTCGTTTTGGGTCACTCGAATCCGGCAGATCGCTCGTGCGCGTTGAACAGCAAAACTGAAGGTGAAGGGCCATCGGCGTCTGCCGGTGTCGCTTCCGTGGTGATTTGCCGCCGATTGCCGCCACGTTAAACAAGGAGCTAAACTGCGATAGCGCCCGGCGGCCATCTATCCGCCCGGGCGCGTTCGTGTTGTTGGGCGGCACTCACCCGTTTTGGAGAGTGCCACGATGTCCGATGCCATTGCCGCGACGCCGCGTCCGCTCGCCGTCGACACCCTCGCCCTGCATGTGGGCCAGGAAAAGCCGGACGGTGCCACCGGCGCCCGCGCGGTACCGATCTATCAGACCAGCTCGTTCGTGTTCGACAGCCCCGAACACGCCGCCGATCTGTTCGGCCTGCGCGCTTTCGGCAACATCTACACCCGCATCAACAACCCCACCACCGACGTCTTCGAGCAGCGTATTGCCGCGCTCGAGGGAGGCGTGGCCGCGGTGGCCGTGGCCAGCGGACAGGCCGCACAGACGTTGGCCTTGCTCAACCTCGCCGAAGCCGGCGACAACATCGTCGCGTCGCGATCGTTGTACGGTGGCACCGTGAGCCTGCTTACGCACACCCTGCCCCGCCTCGGCATCCGCACCCGTTTCGTGGACATCCACGATCACAAGGCGGTGGCCGCGGCGATCGACGAGCACACCAAGGCGGTGTACGTGGAAACCGTCGGTAATCCCTCGCTCGACGTGCCGGATCTCACGGCGCTGGCCAGGTTGGTGCACGACTTCAATGTGCCGCTGGTGGTGGACAACACCTTTGCCCCGATCATCACGCGACCCATCGACCATGGCGCCGATATCGTGCTGCACAGCGCGACCAAGTGGATCGGCGGACATGGCACGTCGATTGGTGGTGTGATCATCGACAGCGGTCGCTTCGACTGGGGCGCCACCGCGCGCTTCCGGAAGTTCTTCAGCGATCCCGAGCCCGCCTACCACGGACTGCGATTCTCCGAAGCGTTCGGCAACGTGAACGGCGCCAACATCGCCTTCGCCGTGCGCCTGCGCGTGCTGCTGCTCCGCGACATCGGTGCCGCGCTGTCGCCGTTCAACGCGTTCCTCTTCCTGCAGGGACTGGAGACGTTGCCGCTGCGCATCCGGCAGCACAGCGCGAACGCGCTCAAGGTCGCCGAGTTCCTGCAATCGCATCCGTCGGTGTCGTGGGTGCGGTATCCGGGCCTCGCCTCGCACCCCACGCATCGTCAGGCGGTGGCGCATCTCAAGGGCGGCTTCGGTGGTGTGCTCACCTTCGGCGTGCGCGGCGGCGAAGCGGCGGCACGGCGCTTCATCGTGGAAGCGAAGCTCTTCTCCTTGCTCGCCAACGTCGGCGATGCGAAGAGTCTGGTGATCCATCCGTGGACGACCACGCACGAGCAGCTCGGCGAAACCGAACGGCGCGCGGCCGGCGTGACGCCCGATCTCGTTCGCCTGTCGATCGGCCTCGAAGATGCCGACGATCTCATTGCCGATCTCGATCGTGCGCTGTCAGCCGCGGTCGCGGCCGACGCCGGCCGGACCACCACCGCTGGCCCGCAGCGGAGCGAGCACGCGGCATGAGCACCCTGCTTTCGACTCGTCCGACCGGACGTACGACCAGCTGGCCGATTCGCGACGAGACGATCACGTTCCACGACGTCGTGCTGGAGCGGGGCGATCGCTTGGAGCGCGTCGATGTGCGCTACCGGCTCGAGGGCACGCTCAACGCCGCGCGTGACAATGTCGTCCTTGTCGTGCACGCGCTCACGGGCACCACGCACGCGAGCGACTGGTGGAAGGGCGTGATCGGCGCGAATGCGGCGATCGACCCGACGAAGCACGCCGTGCTGTGCGCGAACCTGCTGGGCGGCTGCGACGGCACCACCGGGCCGAGTGACGAGCATCCCGATGCGTTGCCGCCCTTCAGCACCCGCGATCAGGCGGCACTGCTGGCACGACTCCTCGACGCGCTCGGCGTCGGGGCTCCGCTGCTGGTGTGTGGCGGTTCGTTGGGCGGTATGGTCACGCTCGAGTTCGCGGCGAGCTTTCCCACACGCGTGCGATCGGCCGTTGTGCTGGCCGCCCCCGCGGCGCAGACGGCACAGGGCATCGCGTGGAACGCCATCATGCGTCGGGCGGTCGCCGTGGGCGGCGCTCGCGAAGGACTGGCGTTGGCGCGGATGGTCGGTATGCTGAGCTATCGCACACCAGAAGGGCTCGAGCGTCGCTTTGGTCGGTCGCGCAGTGAGCACGACACGTATCAGGTACACGACTGGCTCGCCGTGCATGGCGAGAAACTGGTCGCCCGGTTCGACGCGACCAGCTACGGCGCACTGATCGATGCGATGGACGAACACGATGTCGGCCGCGATCGCGGAGGGCTGGCCGCGGCACTGTCGGCCGTCGGCG
>CANGXK010000373.1 GCA_947457715.1 Gemmatimonadota bacterium | reverse complement strand
TGGAAATCGGATTCCACTGGGGCACTTCCGCCGCGCAGAATCGGAACATCTCGGCCGTGAGCGCGAGCGACGGATCGGGCGGATAGATGTACGTGCCGCGCGCGATGTATTCCTTGAGGATGTCGTTCTGCACGGTGCCCGAGAGCGCCGAGCGCGCGATACCGCGTTCTTCCGCGACGACGATATACATCGCGAGGAGGGTAGACGCCGTGGAATTGATCGTCATCGACGCCGAGACCTTGTCGAGCGGAATGCCGTCGAGCAGCACGTGCATGTCGTCGACGGTGTCGATCGCCACACCGACGCGGCCGACCTCACCGCTCGCGCGCGGCGAGTCGGAGTCGATACCCATCTGCGTGGGCAAGTCGAAGGCAACCGACAGACCGGTCTGCCCCGCTTCCAGCAGCAGGCGGAATCGCTCGTTGGTGGAACGCGCCGTGCCGAAGCCCGCGTACTGGCGCATCGTCCAGAGACGACCGCGGTACATCGTGGGCTGCACGCCGCGCGTGAAGGGAAACTGACCGGGATCGGCCAGGTCACGCGCGTAATCAACGTGGACGTCGTCCGGACGGACGACGCCGGGAATCGGAATGCCGGAGGGGGAGAGTCGCTCGCTCATCCCCCCAATGTAGCGATCAGGACGCTGGTGTCGGAGCCGGCGTCGCGGATCGCGTTCCACGCCGTTCGGAAATTCCCGGCGCCACGTACTGCGGCAGCGGAAACTCGGCCACCGTTTCCACTTCTGCCTTGCTGCCGAGATACAGCGGCGTACGCTCATGCAGCTCGGTGGGCTGCACATCGAGAATGCGGCCGTAGCCGTTCGTGGCCAGTCCACCCGCTTGCTCGGCGATGAAGGCCAGCGGATTCGCCTCGTACAGGAGGCGCAGCTTGCCCTTGGGTGCCTTGGCGTTGGCGGGATAGCAGAACACACCGCCGCCGAGGAGGTTGCGATGGAAGTCGGCCACGAGCGAGCCCACGTAGCGCACGTTCAGCGGAGCGCGCGCGCCATCGAGACCGCGATAGCGACGCATGAGCGCGCGCGTGGGCTCCGGCCATTCCTGCTCGTACGCATCGTTCACCGACAGATAGCGCGCCCGATTGGGAATCTGGATATTCGGGTGCGACAGCAGGAATTCGCCGATCGAGGGGTCGAGCGTGAAACCATGGGCGCCCTGTCCGGTGGTGTACACCAGCATCGTGCTCGACCCGTAGATCACGTAACCCGCCGCGACCTGACGGCGGCCCGGCTGGAGCATGTCTTCCATCTCGCCGCGTGCTCCGCGCGTGATCTTCTGGTATACGGAGAAGATCGTGCCCACGGGCACGTTGACGTCGATGTTGGACGAACCGTCGAGGGGATCGAACAACAGGACGTACTTGCCGGCCCGGAAGCCTTCCGGAATGTGGATGATGTCCGGCTCCTCTTCGGACGCCATCGCGCACAAGCGACCACCATGATCGAACGCCTTGACGATGATCTCGTTGGCGATCACATCGAGCTTCTGCTGCACTTCACCCTGTACGTTCACGTCGCTGGTGGCACCGAGAATGTCGGCCAGGCCGGCGCTTCGCACCTTGTTGGCGATCATCTTGCCGGCGAGCGCCATGTCGTAGAGGATGCCGGACAGTTCGCCGGTGGCGTCGGGGAAATTGCGCTCCTGCTCGATGATGAAACGTTCGATCGTGACGACGGACGTCGCAGTATGCCTGACCACGGTTCAACTCCTGGGGGGAGGGAGACGGGCGCGCAGGAGCGCAGCAGCAAGTGACTTGATCCGCCCCAAGTAAACTGGAGCGAGATGCGGAAGACGAATGAGGAGTTCCTTGGGAAACGCCAGCCGTACAGATCGGGCGGCGCGTCGGCAGGAGCGCGAACCGAGAACGGTCGTCGCACCCCGTAGAAAGTGGCGTACGTGGCCAAGCTCAGGCAAGAGCTACGCCGCTCGATGGCGCTGGCAATCGTACCCTCAGCGCACCGAGGCACGGCTGGGGATCAGCCAGCGATCGCCGTTCGCGATGGCCTCGAGCATGCGCCCGTCGGTGCGCAGCACCACGCCCCCTTCGAGGTCCGAGCGCAGCAGCGGCACGCGGATCGCGGCGAAGCGCTCGAGAATCTCGGGCGACGGATGGCCATAGCGGTTGCCGGCGCCGACCGACACAAGTCCCACCAGCGGGTCCACGGCGCGAATGAAATCCGCCCCTGAGCTGGTCCTGCTCCCGTGGTGCCCGAGCTTCAGCACGTCGGCCTGCAGTGCCTCTGCGGGGAGGCGTTCCACGAGCCACGCCTCTTCTCGGCTCTCGGCATCGCCCATGAACAGGAACCGCCGGACGCCGAACGAGACCCGGAGCACCACGGAGGTCTCGTTGGCGTCGTGCTGCGCAGCGGTCCAGGCAGAGTCCGGCGCCAGCACGTCGATCACGACGCCATCGAGTTGCCAGCGTTGTCCCGGCTGCACGCGCCGCCATGTTCGGCCGCGCTCGCGGAGTGCGACGAGCGCGCGGCGGTAGCCCGAACTCGACGTTACGAAGGCCGGCTCCCACCACTGCTGCGGATCGAGCGCGGTGATGACACTGGCCGCCCCGCCCACGTGATCTTCATGGGCGTGCGACAGCACGAGCAGCGCTACCGCCCCGCCGATGCGCTGGACGTACGGCACAACTGCCCGCCGCCCGGCGTCCCCGCCGTCCCAGGATGGGCCTGCATCGAGCAGCACCCATCGACCGCGCGGTGTCCGCAGCGCGAAGGCATCGCCCTGCCCCACGTCGATCATATGCACCTCCAACATCCCAGCGCTGCCGCCAAGTGGGGGCGACCAGACGGGAAGCCAGACGGCCGCGGTGAGTGACGCGGCCGCGAGACGCAGCCACCCACCGGCGCGCCGAGCGGCGGTGGCCCGAACGACGGCCATCGAGGCGACGCCGGCGCCGAGGGCGGCGAGCAGCGTCGGTGCCACGTGCAGCACGGCGAATGGCCACGACGATGCCACGCGGGCGATACGATCGAGGAGGGCGATCGGCAAGGTGCTCGCGTCCGCGATCAGCTGGGCCAGCGGCTCGACCGGGCTGACCAAGAGTGCCAGAAAGAGCGCG
>CANGXK010000372.1 GCA_947457715.1 Gemmatimonadota bacterium | reverse complement strand
GCGAGAGCTTTCCGCGGCTCTCCAGCGACCAATCGAGGTCGTCGAGGCGGATTTCGCGCGTGGCGGCGTCCCACCGCAGGCGTGACGTGAGCGAGAGTCGTCCACGCAACGAGCCCGACACCGTGAGATCGATGCGCACGCTGTCGCGCATCCCGCGCACGTGCACACTGTCCACGCGCACACTGCCCGTCGTGGTTTCCTCCGCCAGCAGCAACGCGGCCCGACGTTCGAGTTCGGCGAACGGCAACTCCACACTGACGGGGACCGTGTACTCGAGCGGCGCCGTGCCCAGCGTGAGCGGCGGCAGCGCCTTCAGGCGCGCGGCGGGCTTCGCACCGGCGATCACGCGCGGCCGCGCATACAGCACCATCGTGGTGACGATACTCGGTCCGTTGCCGGCAAAGGGGGTGACCTGCACCGCCTGCGGATCGAGCACGAGCCAGAGCGAATTGGTGGAGTCGAGCGCGGTGGGTTCGAGGAAGCTCGTCCAGAGCGAATCGGCCAGTGGCCGGAAATCACCGACCTGTGGAATCGTGGTATCCGCTTCAGCCGCGAAGAGGGCGAGCTGTTTGTCGATCACGCCTTGCAGCGTTCGGGTGGCATCGACCCCGAGCACCGTCACCGTGCACGGGTCCACGAGCACGGCCGCCAGCTTCGTGTCACGCGCTCCGATCTTCCAATCGCGCCGCCAATAGAGCGAGGTGCTCATCGACGTGGTGGCGCGCCGCATCGCTTCCGGGGCGTAGCCGCAACTGGCCACGCGCGCGCTGCCCCCGATCGTGCCAAGTCGCGCGCGATATGACATCCTGGAGTCGATGACGAGTTGTGCCCCTTCGGCGCGCAGGCGCAATGGCTCGCGCCGATACACGTACTGGTGACAGACCAGTCCGATCGCGGCGCAGCGGGCGGCACTGAGGGAGTCGCTCGCGGGGAACAGCGAATCGAGCGACGGGATGAGGGTGCGTAAGACGTAGGTGACGCGCACGGGCACCACGGCCATCTCGGCGACACCAGCCGGTTCCGTCGGCGTGGGGATCGGCGTGGGGGTCGGCATTGCCGGCACGTCGATCGAACCGCCGGCGCAACCCGCCAGCGCGACGCATGCCGCCAGCACTCGCCACCTTCCGAACATATGCACTCGTGGCACCAAGGCCCCCCATTGTTCAAAAGACAAAGGTCATCCCGGCGAAGCCCCAACGCTCCGTTCGCGCACGGCCCGGCGTGTCCTTCAGAAACTTCCCCGGGAGTACCATCGCTCCGCCGGCGATGACTTGCCAGTGCCCCGACGCTTTCCACGTGCCGGTGAGGTCGAGTTCATCGGCGGCGTGACGCGCGCGTGACCCGCCGGCGGCGCGAAAGACGGTATTCTGCTTTGTGTAGACACCGTCGTCTTGGCGCAGCCGGTCGAACCGATACAGTGCACCACGCAAGCGAACCGGCACGACCGGGTCCCACGTCGCTATGACGTGCCACTCGCGCACATTCGTCCGGCCGATCACGTCGGCATAGCCACCGTGCGCGTGAGTGGCCACCGCGGCGCGAGCGGAACAGTCTTGAGCGCCTCGCCCCAGCCCTTGCCCTGCGTGGGTGACGCGGGTGGTGATTGTGTCAGGGCTGGTGCTGCCATGACCAACAGCAGCGACGACGACCACCGAAACAGGGCGAACAAACGCAAGATGGCTCTGGACTGTGTTCGTAGGGTAGGAAACCGCGGCGGTGTTGTCGGCAGGAACCCTTCACGAAGCGCACCCATGACCACGGCCCGTCTCGCTCGTAGTGCCCGTCTGTTCATCGTCCCAGCCTTGGCACTATCGCTGGCCGCGCTGACCCCGGCGATCCTCTCGGCCCAGATGGGCGGAATGGGCGGCGGCATGGGCGGCGGCGGCATGGGTGGTGGCCGCGGGGGCGGGGGCGGGCGCGGGGGCCCGGGCGGCCGGGGCATGGGAGGCGGCAGCATGAAGTCGCCGGCCGCAATCGCCCGGGAGCGTCTGGAAAAGGCGGACCCCATCGAGTTCCTACTGGATCGCAAGAAACCGCTGGAGTTGACGAAGGAGCAGCAGGAGTCGCTCAAGTCGCTGCGAAAGGAGATGCAGCGCACGCAGGCGCCGGTGTTCACGGTGCTCGACAAACTGTTCGGTGACACGTCGCCACGTGGCGGGCCGCCAGGTGGAGGCATGCCGGGTGGTGGGGCGTCGGAGCGTACCTTGCCGGACACCGTTCGGTCGGTCTTCGCGAAGCTCTCTGATATTCAGGACAGCTTCCGCGACCGGGCTCGCGAGCAGCTCACCGCCACGCAGCGCACCCGCGCCGATTCATTGCAGCAGGTGATGCTGGCGGAAGAACGCGAGAAGCGGCAGCCGCGACGGTAGGGCCGGCGCAGCAGCGTGGTGCTCGCGTTCGGGCATCGTCACGATCGCTCGTCAGCCCTCGGCTGGTGGAAAGCGGCCCCCCGCCGCAATCTTTCCCTCTCCTCCCCGCCCCACCACTGCACCGCCCGCCATGACCCGCCGCCTCCTGTCTGTTGCCGCGCTCGTGATGTTCACAAGTGCCCTCGCGCTCGCGCAAAGCACCGCCGCGAACACGCTCACCGCCGCTGAGAAGACGGCCGGCTGGACGCTCCTGTTCGACGGCACGTCGCTGGCCGCCTGGCGCGGATATCAGCAGGCGGAGCTGCCACCGGAATGGATGGCGGTGAACGGCACGATGACCAAGGTGAAAACCACCAATGACATCGTGACACGTGAGCAGTACGGCGACTTCGAACTCGTGCTCGACTGGAAGCTCCCGCTGCGCGGCAACTCGGGCATTTTCTATCGTGCCACGGAGAAAGAAACGAAGGTGTACTGGAGCGCGCCGGAATATCAGCTGGCGGAAGACTCGCTCACCCCCGACAGCCGCGACCTCATGACGTCGGTGGCGGCGGTGTACGGCTTCTATCCCGCCAAACGTGGCGTGGTACGTCGCGCCGGTGAATGGAACACCACGCGCATCGTCGCCAAGGGCCCGCACGTCGAGCATTGGCTCAACGGTGAGCGGATTGCGCAATACGAAATGTGGTCGCCGGAGTGGCTGCTCAAGCTGCGTGGCGAT
>CANGXK010000371.1 GCA_947457715.1 Gemmatimonadota bacterium | reverse complement strand
GTCCGATGCCCAGCACCGTGACCGGTGGCCTCAGGATCAGGCCCACGGTCGCGATGGCCGTGAGCATAATCGCTAGCGACGCGTACAGCACATGATCAAGCGTCGCGCGCCGAAACAACTCGGCACCGCTGGGCGCCAAACTGACGAGGGCCAGAATCAGCATGTTGGCCATGCTGCTGCCGAAGAGGTCACCCACCGCGAGATCCGGCGCGCCCATGCGCACGGCCGAGAGATCGGTAACGATTTCCGGGAGCGACGTGGCCAGCGCGAGGAAGACCGATCCGACCCACACGACCCCAAGTTTGGTGCGCGCCGCGATTACGTCGCCGCTGCGGGCGAGCTGCGTGCCCGCGAGCACGACGATGATCGCCGCCAGGACGAAGCGGTGGCCAAGTTCGCCGAGCATCAGGCGACGTCCGGTGGAATGCGACTGAGGAGCACGGGCGCGTCGGCGGATTCAGCAGTGCCACCGCGCCGAAGAGCAGGTTCTCGGTCGATTGCCGCTTCACCGGCACTCGAGTCATCGAGGCGCGGAAAGAGGACCGATGGCGCATCGGGCGATCGTGCGACACCTGCAGCGAGCTGTTTGAGGTCCTGCTGCATCGCCGTGCGCCGCTCCGCGCTCCCATGCTGGCCGAGGGCGAGCGGAATCACTGCCTCGGCGGACGGGGACCCATCAAGGGCGATGATGATGGTGCGCACTCTCGACTCTCCGGCGTGACCGCCACTTCTCGAGTTCCACGGCGAACAACACGGTCGACGATACTCCGACACACACGGCGAGTTCTCGCCATGACAGTGGCACCGTCTTGAATAGATGATTCATGGCTGGCACGTACAGTGTGGCCAGCTGCAGCCCGAACGCCGCCACGACGGCATAGAACAGGGCCGGATTGCCGCGCACGCCCAGCTTCCAGATCGACAGCCGCTCGGAACGAATGGCGATCAGATGAAATAGTTGCGAGAGCGTGAGCACCGTGAACGTCATCGTCTGCCAGTGGCTGTTGCCGTCACGGATGGTGAACGCCTGCGTACCCAACGCCAGCACCGCCATCAGCAGGCCGACCCACAGCGCATGCTGCCACAGGCCACCGGCCAGCAGGCTCTCTTGGGGCGAACGCGGCGGGCGTTGCATGCTATCGGGCTCGGCGGGCTCGGCGGCCAGGGTGATACCGGGAAGGCCATCGGTCACGAGATTCATCCACAGGATGTGAATCGGCAGCAACGGCAGCGGCAGCCCCAGAAATGGCGCGAGAAACAGCGTCCAGATTTCGCCCGCATTCGTGCTGAGCACAAAGCGAACGAAGCGACGGATGTTATCGTAAATGCGACGTCCTTCGTGCACCGCCTTCACGATGGTGGCGAAGTTGTCGTCGAGCAGGACCATGTGTGAGGCTTCGCGCGCCACATCGGTGCCGCCACGACCCATCGCGATGCCGATGTTGGCGCGCTTGAGCGCCGGCGCATCGTTCACGCCGTCGCCGGTCATAGCGACATACTCCCCGCGCGACTGCAGTGCCTTCACGATGCGCAGTTTGTCTTCGGGCGCCACACGGGCGAACACGCGGACGTCGGTCACGCGTTGCGCGAGATCGGCGTCGGAGAGAGCGGGGATATCGTGGCCGGCAAGGGTGATATCGTCGGCACCGGCAATGCCCAATCGCGTGGCGATCGCGAGGGCGGTCGCCGGATGATCGCCGGTGATCATCACGACATGAATGCCGGCCGCCTGACATGTTGCGACCGCGGCCTTGGCCTCGGCGCGCGGGGGATCGATCAGGCCGACCAGCGCCAGCAACGTGAGCTCGTGCTCGGCATGCTCGGCCGACTGCGGCGGTGCCGAGAGCGCGCGTGTTGCCACCGCCAGCACGCGCATGCCGGCTGCCGCCATCGCTTCGGCCTCGCGAAGCACACGGGCGCGATCGATGGGCACCACGGTGCCGACGCTTTGCATGCTGTCGCAAGCAGGCACGACGCGCTCAGGCGCCCCTTTGGTGCATGCCATGATGCGGTCGCCGCTCGCACGGTCCTGATGCATGGTCGTCATGCGTGCACGCGCCGAGGAGAAGGGCGCTTCACCGATGCGTGGCCAAGACGCCTCAAGGGCTGGCTTGTTCACGCCTGCTTCAGCGGCGGCACGTACCAGTGCGGTTTCGGTCGGGTCGCCCACCAGCACGCCATCCGCGTCGATCGTGACGTCGGTGCACAGCGTCATGACCTCGACCAGTGCAAGTAGGGCCGGTACGGACGCCTCCGACAGCGACCACGCCGTGCCATCGCCCCGCACGATGCGGTCGACGTGCATCCGGTTTTCGGTGAGCGTGCCCGTCTTGTCGGTACAGATGAACGTGACGGAGCCAAGCGTCTCCACGGCCGGCAGGCGGCGGATAAGCGCCTGCTGCTTCACCATGCGACGCGCCCCGAGCGCCAGCGAGATCGCGACGACGGCGGGGAGTGCCTCGGGGATGGCGGCGACCGCCAAGCTGAGCGCCGTCATGAACATCAACAGCATCGGTTCACCGCGCAGGAGGCCCGCTGCGAAGATAACGGCACACACCAGCAGGACGACCACGGCCAGCCGGCGTCCGAGCTTCGACAGGCGCTCCTGTAGCGGCGACGGCGATTCCTTCTCGTCGCGTAACAACGTGGCGATGCGTCCGAGCTCGGTGCGCATGCCGGTCGCCACCACGAGGCCGACTCCACGTCCGGTCACGACGGTCGTGCCCTTGAAGCTCATGCAGCTCTGATCGCCGATCGTGCTGGCATCGGCGGGGCAGGTCTCCGCCTCTTTGCGGCTGGGTACCGACTCGCCGGTGAGGGCGGCTTCCTCAACGCTCAAGTGCACGGCCTCGAGCAAGCGCAGGTCCGCGGGCACGATGTTGCCGGCCTCGAGCAGCACGATGTCACCAGGCACTAACGCGGTCGATGGCACCGTTTGCTCGGCGCCGTCGCGACGCACGCGTGTGAGCGGCTGCGCCATGGCGCCCAGTGCCGCCATCGCGCGGTCGGCGCGATACTCCTGTGCGAATCCCAGCACCGCGTTGAGCATCACGATCGCGATGATGGCGATCATGTCCTCGGGCTCGCCCACCACCCCGGCGATGACC
>CANGXK010000370.1 GCA_947457715.1 Gemmatimonadota bacterium | reverse complement strand
GCCACGATCACGTGGAACGGCACACCGCGCGATGTCGTCGCCGTGCCCTCGAAGACGGCGTGGATATACGTCTTCGATCGCGAAACCGGCGTGCCCATCTGGCCGATCGTCGAACGCCCTGTGCCCGCGAGTGATGTGCCCGGCGAGCGTGCCGCGCTCACGCAACCGATGCCGACCAATCCCGCACCCTTCACGCGGCAAAGCGTGAGCGAGCAGGATCTTATCGACTTTACGCCGGAGCTCAAGCGGCGCGCGCTCGAGGTGTTCTCGAAGTATCGGAGCGGCCCCATCTTCACGCCGCCCTCGCTGGAAGGCACGATCGTGATGCCCGGCTCCATCGGTGGGGCGGGGTGGGGCAGCACGTCGTACGATCCGGAAACGCACACGCTGTACGTGAAGGGCACCGACAACCCAGTCGTGTATCGTGTGCAGAAGGGCGTGCCGAACGACACCATCGGTTTCGAGTACACGGTCGACCTGGTGCGCAGCGGCCTCGGCGTCACCGCCGATCCTGATTCGGGGAAGGCGGATCATGCGCCGCCTGAACAGCTGCCGCTCATCAAGCCACCCTACGGCACCATGACCGCAATCGATCTCGACACCGGCAAGCGCCGCTGGCAGGTCACGCTCGGCGATACGCCCGCGATCCGGAATCACCCGCTGCTCAAGAACGTGAAGTTGCCACCGCTCGGCGTGGCCGGGGCCGTTGGTGGCACCGTCACGAAGGGAGGGCTCCTTTTCGCGACCGGTGGCGGATCCGTGCTGTACGCGCTCGACACCCGCGACGGTCGCGTGATGTGGCAGTTCGAGCTCCCAGCTGGACGCGGCTACGCCAACCCGATTTCGTATCGTGGGGCGAACGGCGTGCAATACATCGTGCTGGCCACCGGTGGTGGTGACAACAGCGAGCTGCTGGCCTTTTCACTCGACGGCACGCACTGATGCCGATCGCCTTCTCACTTCCCACTGGTGGACTTCCTATGCGTCGTTCTTGCGTGCCCCTCGTTGGTCTCGTCGCGGCCTTGACTGCCTCGTCGCAGGTTGGCGCGCAGCCGCGTGCGCCCATCTTCACACCGGCCGCGCTCACCGCGCAGCAGCAGCTCTCCCGCGAGATCTACAAAGAGCTCGTCGAGATCAACACGGGGGTGGAAACGGGCAACATCACCACCGCCGCCAAGGCGATGGCCGTCCGCTTCAAAGCCGCCGGCATCCCGGAAGCGGACATCTTCGTGGGCGGTCCGCGACCGGAGAAGCACAACGTGGTGGCGCGCATCCGCGGAAAGGGCGGCCCCAATGCGCCGAAGCCGCTGCTGCTCCTCGCGCATATCGATGTCGTGGAAGCCCTCAAGGCCGACTGGTCAGCCGACCTCGATCCCTTCGTCTTCACCGAGCGCGACGGCTACTACTACGGCCGCGGCACCGCCGACGACAAGGCGATGGCGTCGATCTTCGTGGCGAACGTGTATCGGATGAAGCGGGAAGGGTTCGTGCCCGATCGTGACATCATCATCGCGCTCACGGCGGATGAGGAGAGCGGTCCCGCCAATGGTGTCGACTGGCTGCTCAAGAACCACAAGGAGCTGGTGGATGCCGCGCTGGTCATCAACGAGGGCGGTGGCGGCACGCTGCGCGATGGCAAGCCGCTCTTCAACAGCGTGCAGGCGACCGAGAAGATCACCACCAATTTCACGCTGCGCGTGACCAACAAGGGGGGCCACTCTTCGGTGCCGCGTGACGACAACGCCATCACGGCGCTCTCCGACGCGCTCTCGAAAGTGGGACGCTACAAGTTCGCGATTCAACTCAACGAGGTGACGCGCGCGTTCTTCTCGCAAACGGCCGCGCTGGAAGAGCCGGCCATGGGCAAGGGCATGAAGGCGCTGGTCGCGAACCCAGCCGACCCGGCGGCCATTGCGGTGGTCACGGCCGATCCCAAGTACAACTCGATGCTTCGCACGACCTGCGTTGCAACGGAACTCAAGGGTGGTCACGCCACGAACGCGCTTCCGCAGCTGGCCGAGGCCAATGTCAACTGCCGCGTGTATCCCACGCAGACCGCGCCGCAGGTTCAGGCCGAACTGGCGAAGGCGATCGGCGACACGACGGTGCAGGTGATCATCCGGTCGCAGCGGCCCGCCTCGCCGCCGTCGGCGCTGCTTCCCGAGCTGATGCAGAATGTCGCCCGCATCACGAAGGAGCTCTGGGGGGAGATGCCGATCATCCCCACGATGAGCACCGGTGCCACCGACTCGCGATTCTTTCGGGCGCTTGGGGTCCCGGCCTTCGGCGTGTCGGGACTCTTCTCCGATCCCACGGTCGATGCGCGCGCCCACGGGCGAGATGAGCGCATGGGTGTCAAGAGCTACTACGAGGGTCAGGAGTTCCTGTATCGCCTTACGAAGGCGCTCAGCACCAACGTGGTCGCGCAGTAGTGCGGCCGGCATGATTCGTCTCGAGACCTTGAGCGCCCGCTTTCGCGCCGACACTGGTCTGGGTGGCGGTGGCGCGGCGCTCGTGCTCACGCGTGGGCTCGAGCGCATCGGCTGGCGCTCGGTGCGCGAGCCGACGCCCGAAGTGCTGGCGAGTTATCTGGTGATGCTCCTCGACGCCTGCGTGCACGAGCATCGCGATGTCGATGCCCTCGCGCATGGCATCGCGGCCGTCTTCCGCGATGCGGGGCCGAACCTCGACGGTGGGCTGCCACCGGTCGAGGCGTATCTTCCCGCCGCCGAGGAGCTGTTGCAGCACTACGTGAACAACGACATCTCCGAACGCCCAACGCCGATCCCGTAAAGGATCGGCGTTGGTCCATCAGGAGCGTGGAGCGTTTAGAACGCCGTGACCGCTTCGAGCACGAAGCCCTTGAACCGGCCACCATTGCGGATGTCCGTGCGTGCAAAACCGGTGTAGCGCTGGTCGACGAGTTCACCCTTGAGCTCGAGGCTCTGGGTGATGAACCAGCCCGCGGCGATGTTGCTGCGCGTCACCGTGACTGCCGTGTTCAGGCCGCCGAGATCCCCTTCCACCGAGTTCCAACGACCGCCGACATACACCTTTTCGCCCGGCAGGAAGCGATAGACCGCTTCCGCCATGTACTGCTTGACTTCGCG
>CANGXK010000369.1 GCA_947457715.1 Gemmatimonadota bacterium | reverse complement strand
CTTGATGATGTCCGCCGCCTTCACCGACGCCACGAGCGCGGCCTGGGCCTTACGCTCCTGGTTGCCGGCGGTACCCGTCACGACGACTTCAGACAGGTTGATGACCGACTGCGCCATCTTGATGTTCAACGTGGCGGTCTGACCTGCCACCACCATCACGCTATCGCGCGACGCTTTGTAGCCCAGGCGGAACACGGACACGCCCGTACGGCCGGGCTTCACGTTGGTGAGGCGGTAGTCGCCGTCCTTGTTCGTCTGCGCTTCGAACGTGGTTCCCGCGATCACGACGCGGGCGTCGGCAATGGGAAGCGCTGTGGCGGCATCAGTCACCTTGCCGCTGATCGTTCCGGTCTGTGCCAACAGCGCACGAGACGGGAGGGCGACCAGCAGAACGGCGGCGATGACCGCCAAGCGACGAATGATCGCTCGGTGAAACATCAAGGCTCCTTCCGGTGGGAAAAGTGGGCAGGGCGCGCGCACCGCGCACGCATCCCGGGTGCAGGTCGCAGTCCCGGGACGAGAAAAATCTCTCTCAGCCTTAAGGGATTTGCCACCTCTAATCGGGACGAAATCGTGACTTCGGCGTTATAATCGTGCGTTCGGACCCCGATTCCTAACTCTCGCTTCCATGTACCGGGGCCAAGCGCGGGGATATGACGCCTGCTTCACGCCACGAGGGCAACTGCAGTGTCTGAGACATTCGACGTGATCGTCGCCGGCGTTGGCGGGATGGGGAGCGCCGTCACCGCCCACCTCGCAGCGCGCGGCCTTCGCGTGCTGGCCCTCGAGCAGCACGGGCTTGGGCACGGGTTCGGCTCGTCGCACGGGCTCACCCGCATCATCCGCCTCGCGTATTTCGAGGATCCCTCCTACGTCCCGTTGCTCCGGCGGGCGTTCGCCCTGTGGCGGGAACTGCAGGACGGACTCGAGGAGCCGCTCCTGCATGTCACCGGCGGGCTCGACGTGGGCACGGCGGGAAGCGTGGTGTTCGAGGGGTCGCTGCGCAGCTGCCGCGAACATGACCTCCCGCACGAGGTACTCGACGCCACGGCGCTCGCCGCGCGCTTTCCGGGGTGGCGCCCGGCGGCGAATGCGATGGCGGTGTATCAGCCCGACGCCGGTTTCCTCACGCCGGAACGGTGCATTCTGGCCCACGCCCATCGTGCCCGGTCGCTGGGCGCCGACATTCGCACGGGTGAGCGGGTGCACGGCTACACGGCCGGCGGCGGGCGCGTGCGGGTGCGCACCGATCATGGCGAATACGAGGCCGGCCAGCTCGTGTTGACGGCGGGCCCGTGGATGAGCGAGCTCGCCCCCACGCTCCGCCCGCTGCTCTCGCCCGAACGTCAGGTGCTTGGCTGGTTCGATATTGCCGACCGCGCAGCATTCTCACCGGGGGCGTTTCCGGTGTTCGTGCTCGAGGCCGATGAGGGCACGTACTACGGATTCCCTGAGTACGGCGTGCCGGGCTTCAAGATCGGCCGCTATCACCATCTCCATGAGCACGTGCATCCCGATACGATGGATCGCGCCTGTCATCCGCGTGACGAAGCGGCGCTGCGGGAGGCGGTGTCCCGCTATTTCCCCGCGGCCAACGGGGCGCTGCGGTCGTCGGCCGCGTGCCTGTTCACCAACACGCCCGATGAGCACTTCATCATCGATCGCGCGCCGGATGCGCCGGAAGTGCTCTTGGTGTCACCATGCTCCGGGCACGGGTTCAAGTTCTCCAGTGTGGTCGGCGAGATTTGCGCTGATCTCGTGCAGCATGGTTCCACGGCCCACAACATCGAGCTGTTCAGGCTCGCGCGCTTTACGGACCGCGCGCGTTAGCCCCAGAGCGCCGCGCTCGGCGGCTGCATGACGCCGTCGGTGAACACGATGGCGTGGTCGCGGTCACGGGTTTGGAGCAACGGGCCATCGAGATCCACGTAGCCGCAGCGCTGCCCGACCAGAAAGCCGGGGGCCATGCCCAGCGACGTGCCGCACATGTTGCCGACCATCAGCTGCAGGCCGTGCGCGAGTGCCTCGTTGGACATCGCGAGCGCTTCCGTCAGACCACCGCACTTGTCGAGCTTGATGTTGATGAACTGATAGCGTCCGAATAGCTCGACCAGTGATTGGCGGTCGACGCAGGATTCGTCGGCGGCCAAGGGCAGGGCGGCGTGCAGTCCATCCAACTGCGCATCCTCGAAGCGCGGCACCGGCTGCTCGACCATCTCGACCCCGAGTGCCGCGAGCGGCGGCAACAGGCGCTCCAGCAGGTCGCGATTCCAGGACTGATTGGCATCGACGGCGATGCGTGCCGTGGGATGTTCTTCGCGCACCCAGCGCACGACATCCACGTGGCGGTCGGCGTCGCACTTGAGCTTGAGCAGCGGATAGTGTCGGGCTGCCCGCGCTTTGCGTCGCGTATCCGATTCGGAGCCGAGGCCGAGGGTGAACACGGTGGTGAGCGGGCGCAGCGCCGGCAGCGCGGCAGAGCGCCAGGCCGGAATGCCCGACTGCTTGGCGCGGAGATCCCAGAGCGCGCAGTCGATGGCATTGCGCGCGCCGCCGGAGGGGAGCAACTCCTGCACGGCCTGCAGCGTGGCGTCGTTCACCACGTCTCCCGGTGCAGCGGCGATGACCAGTGGCAGCACCGACTCGATCTGCGCCTGCAGCATCTCCGGCGTTTCGCCGTCGTAGTCCACGCCCGCCGCCTCGGCGCGGCCCACGTTGCCCGCACTGTCCGTGAGGGTCAGCGAGACGAGCGGAATGGCGCGCATCACGCCGCGCGCGATTTCAAAGGGCTCGATCAGGTCCCACTGCTCGATCGCGACGGCGCCGGTGATCATCGGACGCTTAGGACGCGCAGCCGCAGCCCGACCCGCAGCCGCCACCGCCGCGCATCGGGGCGGCACCCGCGCCCGTGCCGGTGAACGTGGCGAGCCCTCCCGAGAGCACGCGCCGCACGGGCGCGCCGGTGTCGGGGTGTGCGGTAAGGCATGGCTCAGACATTGACTGGCGCAGTTCGAACGTGAGCGGCAGGTCGGCGTCGGACTGCGGAATGGTTTCGTACACGTAGACGGGCATGGTCGAGTCGCCGGGCTGGGGAGGACGATCGCCGGTTGGCAGGCATG
>CANGXK010000368.1 GCA_947457715.1 Gemmatimonadota bacterium | reverse complement strand
GCTCTCACCGTGGTGCTCTCGCCGCTGCTCAGCGGTGAGGCCGAGGTCCGGGCCGAAGACGAGCAGCGGGCCGCGAAGGAAGCGGCCCGGATCAAAGCCGCGCGCGCCAAACGGAACGGTCGCGATGAAGAGCAGCTGGACGGTGCCGTGGCCGCGCTGCGGGAGATCGAATTCGATCGTGAAACGGGCAAGCTCTCGGACAGCGACTACGCCGAACTGAAAGCCCGCTACACCCGCGAGGCGCTGGCCGAACTGCGGGCGGTCGACGCCCGCGAGGCGTCGGTGGCGGCGGTCGCCCCGGTCCTTGCTGCCGTGGGCGCGTCACCTGCGGAGTCGTCGTCCGCGGAGTCGTCGGACCCCGTCGAGGACGCGATTCGACGGGCGCGTAGCAAGCAGCGCTCCTGTGGGGTCTGTGGGCCGCGGCCGGAGCCCGATGCCACCTATTGCTCCAGCTGCGGCCGCTATCTCCCCGGGGCCTGCGGCAGTTGTGGGACCAGCGTCGACTTGGTCGGCTCGCGCTATTGCAGTGGGTGTGGCGAGGGCTTGGCGGCCGCGTAAGGCGGCTGTCGGCGGCGTGACGTCCCGTTTATAAACTCACCCGCGTGAGCCACTCGCTGTCGATTTCCTGACCGGCGACTTCACGATCGTCGCGGTTCCTCCAGTGCTGCGCCGCTTGCTCTTCGGAGTGAGCGGCGCAGCACTGGCGTTCCGGGCATCGCGTTCCTGCGCGGCCGCCTCGAGGACCGGGAACGTCGCGCAGCTGGCCTTCACGGGGCAGATCGCACAGCGCGGGATCCGGGCGGTGCACACCAGCGCGCCGAGTTCCATCAGCGCCTGATTGTGCGTCCACGTGGACTTCCCCGTGCGCGGAAGCAGTTGCTCCGCGATGAGCCAGAGCTGTTTGAGCCCCGGCCCCGATTTCGGATGCAGATGCGGCGCAAACACGCGCTGCAGCACGCGAGCGACGTTGGTATCCACCAAGGCCGCGCGCTTCTCGTAGGCGAACGAAGCGACCGCGCCGGCGGTGTACGCACCGAC
Source organism: Gemmatimonadota bacterium (assembly GCA_947457715.1). The sequence goes on along the minus strand of CANGXK010000368.1, from coordinate 2,098 downwards.
GCCCGGCAGTTCGCGAAGAGCGATCGGCTCGCTCGGTATCACGCCGTCCTGCTCGGTGGTGACCTGTTTGGCCAGCGCGTGCAGGTTCCGCGCGCGCGCATAATACCCGAGCCCCTCCCACGCTTCCATGACCCTTTTCGGTCGCGCGTCGGCAAGGGCGTACAGATCGGGAAAGCGGTCGAGAAATCGCCGGTAGAAGTCGAGCACCCGCGACACCTGCGTCTGCTGGAGCATCAGCTCCGACACGAGAATGCGATACGGGTCTCGCGTCTGACGCCAGGGCAGATCGCGGGAATGCGTCTTGAACCACGCGTGGAGGCGGCGGCGAAAGGCCGTCGCTGCGTCGGGCGCGACCGTGCGGTCGATCGGGGCTGGGTGTCGGTTGGCCATCGGCCAAGAACCTAGCGGCCGGGCGTCCCAAACCACACGATACGGTGGCGGGGTTGTCTTGCCCCTCCGATCCCCGCACCTTGCATGACTATGTCCGAACCGGTCCGTCCGTCCGATGCGCTCGTGGTGCGTGGCGCCCGCGAGCATAACCTGCGCAACATCAGCGTCACGATCCCGCGCGATAAGCTGACGGTCGTGACCGGCTTGTCCGGGTCCGGAAAGTCGTCGCTCGCGTTCGACACGATCTACGCCGAGGGGCAACGGCGGTACGTCGAGTCGCTCTCCGCGTATGCGCGACAGTTTCTCGGGCTCATGGAAAAGCCGGATGTCGACGCCATCGAGGGATTGTCGCCCGCCATCTCGATCGAGCAAAAGTCGGCGGGACACAACCCGCGCTCCACGGTGGGCACGGTCACCGAGGTGTACGACTATCTGCGCCTGCTCTACGCGCGCACCGGAACGCCGCACTGTCCGACCTGTGGCCGTGCCGTGCAGCGGCAAAGCCCCACGCAGATTGCCGAAATGGTGCTCGCGTGGCCGGAAGGGACGCGGCTCGAGATCCGCGCGCCGTTGGTGCAGGAACGAAAAGGTGAATTCAAGGATCTGTTCGAGAGTGCGCGCAAGCAGGGCTTCGTGCGCGCCGTCGTGGACGGCGCGCTCATCGAACTGGCGGATCCGCCAAAGCTCAACCGGCGCCTGAATCACTCGGTGTCCGTCGTCGTCGATCGGCTCGTCGTGCGCACCGAAGATCGCGGTCGTATTACCGACTCCGTGGAGACCGCGCTGCGGCTGGCCGAGGGGCTCGCCGAGGTGGTGCGGTACGACGGGGCTGAGCCGGTCACCGAAATGTTCTCGGAGCGCTACGGTTGCGCCGTCTGCGGCATCTCGATGCCGGAACTCGAGCCGCGCCACTTCTCGTTCAACTCGCCCTTCGGCGCCTGCGAGATGTGCAGCGGCCTCGGGACCACGCGCACGGTCAGCGAGGACCTCCTCCTCGGTGATCCGAGCATCTCGATTCTCGAGGGTGTCGTGCTGCCGTGGGGCGAGCCCGACGGCTACTTGCGCAAGGTGATTCTCCCCGGTCTCGCCAGGCAGCTGGGCTTCGATCTCAACACGGCGTGGGGGGAGATTCCGGCGAGAATCCGCCAGCAGTTGCTCCACGGCGTAGGGGATGCGCCACCGCGGGTACGGAAGGCGGTGAAAAAGGCGGTCAAGGGTGCCGCGGCGAAGTCTGCCGCCAAGACGGCGGCGAAGACCGCGGCGGAAAGCACCTGGGAAGGGATCGTGGCGCAGGTGCAGCGTCGTTACGACGAGAGCAGCTCCGATGGCGTGCGGCTCGACCTCGAGTCGTTCATGGTGGCGGGACCGTGCCCGTCCTGCGAAGGGCGCCGCCTGCGTGCCGAATCGCTCGGCGTCACCGTGCACGGTCTCAACATCGGGCAGGTCGTCGAGCGCAGTGTGGTCGATTCGCTGGCGTTCTTCGAAACCGTGCCCGTCCGCAGCGCCGGACATCCCGGTCTCGATCCCGGCATAGCCGGGCCGATCCTCAAGGAAGTGCGCGAACGGCTGCGCTTTCTGGTGGATGTCGGACTCGACTACCTCACGCTCAATCGCAGCGCCGAGTCGCTCTCCGGTGGCGAAGCGCAGCGCATCCGGCTCGCCACGCAGATCGGTTCGCGTCTCGTCGGCGTGTTGTACATCCTCGATG
>CANGXK010000367.1 GCA_947457715.1 Gemmatimonadota bacterium | reverse complement strand
GTATCTTGACCGGTGGTTTCCGGCGCTCGACTCGATCGTGTCGGCCGCCATTGTTCCGTCTCCTTTAGTACCCGCACAGTGACGCTCGTATGAAGCCGTTTGAACGCCTTGGCAACGCCCGCACGCCGGATGGCTCGCTGCTCGAGCTGTTCCGGCACGACGGCTCATATCTCATTCGCGCCAACGGCATCGAGTTGATGTCGCAGCGTCGGCATCTTAGCGAAGACCGGCTGGCCGAAGTGGCCTGTGTGGGGCTCAAGGACCAAGCTAAGGCGCGCGTGCTGATCGGCGGGCTCGGACTTGGCTTCACGCTGCGGGCGGCACTCAAGGAACTGGCCGATGACGCCGAGGTCGTGGTGGCGGAGTTTCTGGCCGAGGTGATCGAATGGAATACGAATCCCGAGTACGGGATTTCGGTGGAGACGCTGAAAGATCCGCGCGTGCGCGTGGTGCACGATGACATCGTGAATGTGCTGCGCGATCACGCCGGTCAGTTCGATGCGATCATGCTCGACACCGACAACGGGCCCGACGGCATGATCATGTCGGAGAACGCTCGGCTGTATGCGCAGCGTGGCATCGCGACCACTGTGGCGGCACTCCGTGCGCCAGGGATCATCGCATATTGGTCGGTGGGCGACGATCCGGCGTTCGCACACGCCCTGCGCGGCAGCGGACTGCTGGTGGAGACATTACGCGTGCGGGCCCACGACACCAAGGGACCGATGCACACCTTGTATGTGGCGAAGCCGAGGCCAGTGCGCCGCTAGCGGAGGAACGACAGGGGATTCCCATCGATGAGAGTGGGAGCGCGTAGGTCCATCGGTGTATCCGCCAACGGCAGGAACTGCACAATACGACGCTTTAAGAGTATTCCCGTGGGCCTCGTTGAACCTGACTCTGTTAGCTGGACACCAAGCGGACTCCGCATCCTAAAGGCGCGTTGATGGCGAAAGTGGCAAAATCGAAGAAGCGAACGCGGTGGACGTTCAGCGCTGAGTTCACGACGGCAGGTTCAGGAATGCGGTCGGCACGGTGCCCAGCGCCCTCGCGCACGCCTTCAACGACCTGCTCATCGCCGTCCCTCGGATGCCGACCCGACGCTGCGGCTGAGCGCGCAGCACATCAGCGAAGATCGATAGGTACGCGCCGTCGCGTGCGGGAAACTCGCCGCGTTGTGCGGCATTTTCTGACTTGATGGAGCCGCGCGACGCCCCCATGCTCGTAATGGCAGCGGAGGGGCACGGCGTACCCGATCACCGCCGCGAGTCCGTCACAAGAACCGGAGACCAGTCATGCGTCAAGACACGCCCGATAACGTCCGCGAGTGCGTGATCGTCCTGTTCGCGTACCTGAACGGCGAAGGGTCCTTGGACGCCGCCGTGGCGGCGTGGCGCACCATGCAGCTAGCCGACGACGACGAGGAAACCGATCTCGAGGAGGCGGCGCTGCTCGGCATCGATCCCGAAACCCTGCACCCCGACCAGCAGGCGCGCCTTACGGTGTTCTTGGAACGGCTCGACGAGACGTGGCCTTGAGCGCTGCTTCGCGACGCGCGCGAAACTCCGAACCCGCGGTCCACGTGGGCCACACGGTACCGTCGGCCACGGTGAGCGCAACGCGAAACAGCAGGCGCGTGTCATCCACGATGCCGGTGAGATCCCAGTCGGCCTTCACGTCGTCGGTGGGCTTGTGGTAGTCGCGTGCGATGTAGTCGCCACGCACTTTCTGCTCGTAGCCAGCCGGCTTGTCGAGATAGTCGGTGCCGGGAAAGAGAAACGACAGCGCCGGCACGCCCTGACGCGCGAACTCGAAGTGGTCGGCGCGATAGAAGTAGCCCTTCTCCGATTCGGGATCGGCCTTCACGGTGCGTCCGTCCTTCGCCGCTTCGCGCACGAGCAGTGCCTCGAGCGAGGTCTGTCCCACGCCGAGGCTGACGATCGACTTCGTGCGGCCAAAGGCGTTCATCGCGTCCATGTTGATGTCGGCGAGCGTTTTGTTGAGCGGATACAGCGGGTGCTGCCCGTACCAGCGTGAGCCAAGCAGTCCCTGCTCCTCGGCCGTGACGGCCAAAAACACGATGGTGCGCTTCGGCGGCACCGTGAGCGCGCGGAAGGCGCGCGCCTGAGCGAGGAGCCAGGCGACACCGCTGGCATCGTCGAGCGCGCCGTTATAGATCGAGTCGCCGTTGATCGGGCGTCCGATACCGTAGGCATCCCAGTGCGCCGACAACACCACGTATTCCTGCTTGAGCTTCGCGTCGGCGCCATCGAGCCGGGCGACGACGTTGCGCGACTGTACGCGACGCACGCGATTGCGCACCGTGAACTGCGCGGTGCCGCCAAGTGCCACGGGAGCGAAGGCCCGCGTCCGCGCGAGTCGCTCGAGCGCGGCGAAGTCGTGGCCGCCGGCGGCGAAGAGGCGCCGTGCCACCTCAAGCTGCATCCAGCCTTCCACCGCGGCGTGCGTGGGCCCGTCGGCGATCTCGAACTTCTCGGTGGCGTTGCTCTGCACCGTGGTCCACGGATACCCGGCGGGCCCCGTCTGATGCACCAGCACGACGGCCGCTGCGCCCTTCGCCGCCGCCTGCTCGTACTTGTACGTCCAGCGGCCATAGTACGTCATGGCCTTGCCGCGAAACATCGTGGCGTCGAGCTGCGTGCTGTCGCGCGCGTCGCGCACCGGCGGATCGCCGACCAGCATCACGACCACCTTACCGCGCACGTCAACGCCCTTGAAGTCATCCCAGCGATACTCGGGCGCCTCGACACCATAGCCCACGAACACCATTTCGCTTGGTGCGACTGTCACGAGTGAATCCGGACGCAACGACCACATCACGATGTCGTCGAGCTGGGAGAGCGGCAGGCGGATGCCGTTCACGGTGGAACTCGCCGTTACGGTCGACGTCGTGCCGACCAGCGGGACGCGCTGGATGTACGTGCCGTCGGGGTTGCCCGGCTTGAGCCCGATGCGCGTGAACTCGCGCTGCAGAAACGCCACCGACGAGTCTTCGCCGCGGGTGCCGGGCGCCCGACCCTCGAAGCGGTCGGAGGCCAGCGTGCTGATGTCGAGCAGGATCGCCGCGGCGGTGATGCTGGCCTGCGCCCGCGCGACGTCGGCGGCGCGGCGCGGCGGGGCAG
>CANGXK010000366.1 GCA_947457715.1 Gemmatimonadota bacterium | reverse complement strand
GTCCGAGTCACCCGCCAGAATCGGATTCACCAGGCGGGGGATATCCTCGGGCTTGAACTGTAGGTCGGCTGGATAGAACACCAACACCTGCCCATGGGACTGCAGGTATCCGGTACGCAGCGCTTCCGCGATCCCACGTTGGGCCCGATGGCGAACCGGCCGCAGAAACGGGTACTGCTCCCGCAGCGACTGCAGGAGCGCCCAGCTGCCATCGGTCGACCCATCGTCGACCACGACCACCTCGTACCGGGCGGACTCACCGCGGAAGGTGGTGTCGCAAAGTTCGAGAAAGAGCGCGAGGTTACCGGCCTCGTCCTTGGCGGGAACCAGAACACTGACATCGGCGCCGGGCGCAGACGTCGAACCGGAGACACGCCGAAGCGGACGGGGGGAGATGGCCATTGAGCAGGAGGTAGGATCGCGATCAGTCGCGCGCGCGCCGATCAGACACGCTTGCGCATGCGGGCGGGCAGCACGCCGAGGTGGTCACGGTACTTGGCGACCGTACGACGCGCAATCTGCACACCGGTCTGCTGGAGAATCTCGACAATCGCCTGATCGGTGAGCGGATTCTTGGTATCCTCGGCCGACACCAGCTTCTGGATTTGATCCTTGATGCCGCGGGCGGAGACGTCGTCCCCGTCGCTGGTCGCGAGCCCCGACGAGAAGAAGAACTTGAGTGGCAGCACGCCGCGAGGGGTCTGCACGAACTTCTCGTTGGTGACACGGCTGACCGTCGACTCGTGCATGCCGACGGCTTCGGCCACTTCGCGCAGCGTCAGCGGACGCAGTGCCTGTACCCCGCGCTCAAAGAAATCGCGCTGCCGATCGACGATATAATGCATCACCTTCAGCATCGTCTGGCGACGCTGCTCGATGGCTTGGATCATCCAGTTCGCCGAATTCAGCTTGCTCGCGATGAAGTCCTTGCTCTCGGTATCGAACTTCTTTTTGTCGCGCGCGATTTCCTGATATGCTCGCGACAGCTTCAGCCGCGGCAAGTTCCCATCGTTCAGGAAGATGTGATACGCATGATCGATCTTGTCGACGACCAAGTCCGGTATGATGTAATTGTCCCCACCGGCGCTGTAACGGAGGCCAGGCTTCGGATCGAGCTTGGCAATGACATCGGCCGCGCTCTGGACATCCTGCGCGCTGATGCCGAAGCGCTTCGAGAGTTCACTCCACCGATGAGCGATGAGTTCCTCGAACGACTCTTCCACTAGGCGGTACGCGACCGAATCGCGATGGCCGGCCGCGCGCAACTGCAGCAGCAGGCACTCGCGCAGGTCACGCGCGCCGACGCCCCGTGGATCGAGATCCTGAATGATCTTGAGCATCGCCAGCATTTCGGCGTCGCTGAACGGTGCCACGTCGGAGTCCCGCTCCTCCGCTTCCCGCACCAGCAGTTCGTTCACGCCACGCTGGATCTCTTCGAGCGGACAGGCGAGGTACCCGTCGTCGGAAATGTTGCCTACGAATTCGTCCGCCAGAAACGCTTCACGCGCTGACATGTCGATGAGCGACAGCTGCTCCGTGAGATGATCAGAGAGATGTTTGGTCTCGACCGTGACCGGCTCGTACCACTCGCGCTGTTCGTGCTCCTCGCGCTGACCACCCGTCTCAAATCCATCGAGCAACACGGCTTCCCAATCGACGTCATCGTCACCGGTTTTCTCGGGTTCGGCTTCGACGGCCGGTTCCGGCTCCACAAGATCCTGCGCTTCGGACGTGTCCTCCGAGTCGGAGGACTCGTCGTCTTCGTCCTCGGGTTCGACGAGTTCGAGGAACGGATTGGTTAGAAGCTCCTGTTTAAGGTGCTGCTGGAGGTCGAGCAAAGGCATGTACAGCAAATCCATCGCCTGATACAGGCGCGGATTGACTTTAAGTTCCTGTCGGAGTCCGGTGCTCTGTTGGAGACCTGTCCTCATGACGCCACCACCTCTTGATCCGCTTCAGCAAAGCGCGCACGGAGCCGCGCCGTGAGGGTCGGCCCCAAATAGATCTCCGCGACCGTATCGTCGAAGACCAGTTCGCGCACGGTGCCGGAGACCTTCACCTGCCCATCGAACATGATGTACGCGCGGTCCACAATGTCCAGCGTTTGCTCGACATTGTGGTCGCTGATGAGGACACCGATACCGCGGTGCCGCAACCCCGCGACGATGGTCTGAATGTCGTGCACCGCGATCGGATCGACGCCCGCGAAGGGTTCGTCGAGCATCATGAACTTCGGTTGGGTCACCAGGGCCCGGGTGATCTCCAGACGGCGGCGCTCCCCGCCGGACAGCTGAAACGCGCGGCTGCTCCGCAGGTGCTTGATGCTGAGTTCATCGAGCAGCGTCTCCAACCGCTCCTTGCGCTCGGCCGCCGACAGCGGAAGCGTCTCGAGGATCGCGAGAATGTTTTGCTCGACCGTCAGCTTGCGGAAGATCGACGGCTCCTGTGACAGGTAGCCGATGCCTGCGCGCGCGCGCTTGTACATCGGCATGCCCGTAATATCCTTGCCATCGAGCTTGATCTGCCCCGACTGCGGTTCGATGAGCCCGACCAGCATGTAGAAGGTTGTCGTCTTGCCGGCGCCGTTGGGCCCGAGCAAGCCAACGATTTCCCCCTGCGCCACGTTCAGGGCCACGTCATTCACGACGCGCCGGCCACGGTATGCCTTGACCAGCCCCTCGGCGCTAAGCACAGAATCGCCGGCGCTCGGTGCCGTCACGGCCGGTGTCGGCGTACGCCCAACCCGCGTGAACTCGCCGGTGGCCTTCAACTGCCGCGCCAGTTCCGCCCGATGCACACGAAGTGCGGCCCAGAGTACCGGTGTTACCTGCACGGTCGACTCCGGCGAGGAAAGACCATGCGCCGGGATTTCCAAGACGCCGCCGGCCGCGAGCCGCGGGAGCACTGCCGTGGCGAGATGCGTACGGACCTCGTCCATTGGCAGCCGCGTGCCATCCGCATGCTGGCCGATGTACCGCCCGGTGATGGCGTGCAATGCTGCCGCCCCATGGGCATCCGCGGCCTCGACTACCGCGCCAAGTGCCAGCGCCATCGACCGATCGCCGTGCACGACCCGGTCGACCAGAGCGATGGTCTCCTCGAGTGACGACGGCATGGGCGAATGAGAGTCGGTCATGACAGGCGGCGAGG
>CANGXK010000365.1 GCA_947457715.1 Gemmatimonadota bacterium | reverse complement strand
CGCGACGCCCTTCGAGGTGTCAAGTTCCGCGATTTCCGCGTCCGACAGCATGCCATCCATCCGCATGTCGTGCCACGAGGCGGTGTCCGGTGCGAACTGATCGTGTCGGCGGAGCCACTGCTGCATAATTTCGATCTCGGGCACCTGCGACTGATCGATCTTCCGCGACAGCTTGAGCACCTGCGCATTCGCGCCGTTCTTTTCCGCCAGGCGCGACATCACGATCGCTTGCGCATGGTGGGCGATCATTCCCTGCATGAACTCGACATCGGCCTTCGTGTAAATCGCACCCTTCGGGATGACAATCTCGGGGCCCATGCGGTGCATGCTGTGATCCATGCCAGCCTGGGCGGTCGCGACCGACGAGGCGACGGTCAATAGTGAAAGGACCGAGAACGCGAGAATTGAGCGTCGGGCCAACATGGCGTATGTGCTCCGTCAGTGTGCCGGCATGGAGAGCGAGCCGGGCGGAAGAGGTGGCCGTGGCGTAGGCCATTCCATTGACGATACGGCGCAAGCGGGCGCCGCACTAGGCGTCGTGTGCTCGGATCACGGATGCCGACGTCAGGTGACCGCGTCCAAGACAGCAATGAGGTTCGCCCTGAGCACGCTCGCGCGCTCACTCAGCTCCCGCTGACGTCGCTGGTACTCGTCTCGCCCCGCCGGAGTCTCTACCGGCACCGCTGCAAAGCCGATCGCGCGGAGGTCGTACGGCCCGGCCTGCATGTCGAGGACGCGCAACTCCACCGCGAGTTCGAAGCAGCGCCAGAGCAGCTCGCTGCCGATCCACGGCATCGACGTGAACGCCCAGCGATAGAGGTCCATGTTGGCGTGGACACACCCGGGCTGCTCCGTGTCATGGCGGGTGGACCAGGCCAGCGCAACGCGGTTCAACGGCTTGGCGGCCGGCGCGAAGAATCGGAACGCGTCGAAGTGACTGCAGGCGACGGGACGGTTCTCCACGAGCGCGTCCACCTGTGCCTGCGGAAGCCGAAGTGGCGCAATCTCCGCGTGGCGCACGTCGTGCCCGCCGTAGACCATCGCCCATTCGTGGATTCCGTAGCATCCAAAGTTCGCCGGTCGATCCCGCGTCGAGCGCAAGACGGTCAGTACGCGGCCGAGCGTCGCACGCCCCGCGGAGGAGAGTGCGCTCACGTCCCGTCGGATCACGCCGTCGGCCGCCTGATACACAGGCTCAGTGAAGCGCGCTCGCGCCTCCGGGCTGTCCATGAGGAGCTCGTCGGGACCGGGGTGCCACGTCTCCAACCGCCCACCGGGAAAGTGGTAGTACTGAAACAGAAAGTCGTAGACGGGATGCACCTCCCCACGCGAACGCCGTTCACGACGCGGCTGCGTCCACTGCTGCACGCGCTCGAGGTGCACCGCGGCGCGCGCCTGCCACTCGGACGTGGCCAGTGCTGGCGCCGTGGCCGCAGGGGTCGGGGGCACGGGGGAGTCAGTCATCCCGTACGGTAGCACACGACGGCATCAGCTGCGCCCCCACGTACGGTAGCGTCGGCCGCGGGCCATTAGCTTTCTCCAAGACCCATTCCACCTGACGCCTTCCTCGCCGCGTGACTCTTCTTTCCTGCTCCAATATCGGTATCTCCTTCGGAGCCACCGAACTGCTCAAAGACATCACCTTCACCGTCGCCGAAGGTGAGCGGTGGGGGATCATCGGACGCAATGGCGCCGGCAAGACGTCCATCTTCGGCGTCATCACCGGCGATATCCAGCCCACGGTCGGCGCCGTCGCCCGGAAGCCGGGACTCCGCCATGCCCTCCTCGACCAGCACCGGGCCTTCGAAGGGGCCACCACGGTCTGGCAGGCCGGCGCCGCCGCCTGGCGTGAGGTCATCGCCCTCGAACAGCGCATCGCCGACCAGGCGATGGCCTTGGGCGAAATGGGCGACAAGTGCACCGACGAGATGCTCGAGAAGTTCGGGCATGACCAGGAGCGCTTCGCCGACCTCGGCGGCTACATCTACCACGCCCGCGTGGACGCCGTCCTGCAGGGACTCGGCTTCGATGCCGAGGAGTCGAAAACGCGGCTCGTGTCCACCCTGTCAGGTGGAGAGCGCGGACGGGTGGGGCTGGCGGCACAGCTCATCGCGCCCGCCGACCTGCTCATGCTTGACGAACCCACCAATCACCTCGATCTCGACACCACCACCTGGCTGCAGGAGTGGCTCAAGGAGTGCGACGAGACCGTGCTGGTGGTGTCGCACGATCGTGCCTTCATGGACGCCATCTGCACCAACATCCTGCACATCGAGGCGAAAACGAGCGAGGCGTACAAGGGGAACTACAGCCAGTTCGTGCCGCAGCGCGCCGAACGGCGGCTCACGCGCGAGCGTGAAGTGGAGAAGCAGCGCGCGTACGTGAAGAAGGAGGAGGAGTACATCCGGCGGAACCTGGCCGGTGTGAACTCGTTCCAGGCGAAGGGTAAGCGCAAGCGACTCGAACGTCTGCCGCGCCTCGCACCGCCGGTCGGCGATCCCGCCGCCATGTCACTCGAGTTCAAGATCACGGATCGCGGTGGAGACCAGGTGGTCTCCATCGATGAACTGCGCGTCGAAGTGCCGGGGCGCGTGCTCGTGAACGACTTCACCGCCACGTTGCGTCGCAACGACTTCGTGGCGCTGGTGGGCCCCAACGGTGCGGGCAAGTCCACGTTCATCTCCACGATGCTCGGCGATCTCGCACCGGCCAGTGGCCAGGCGCGCGTGGGCAGTTCGATCACGCCGGCGTGGTTCCGTCAGGACCTGGCCGACCTTCCGCTGAAGTTGTCGCTGTCGGACGCCATTCAGGCGCAGCGGCCGCTCTGGAGCCGCGGCAACATCCAGAATCATCTTGGTGCCTTCGGCTTCAGCGGCGACGAGGTGTTCCGCGAAATCCGCACCCTCAGCGGCGGCGAGCGCGCCCGCATGGCGCTGGCGCTCATGACGCTCACCGGCGCCAATCTGCTGGTGCTCGATGAGCCCACCAATCACCTCGACGTCGAGAACATCGAGGTGCTCGAAGATGCACTCGACGAGTTCGACGGCACCGTGTTGCTGGTGAGCCACGACCGCGCGTTCCTGCGTCAGGTGGCTACCCGCGTGTGGTGGTTTGACGGCACGCGCCTGATGGACTTCGATGGCCCGTTTGATGAATGGGAGGCCAATCG
>CANGXK010000364.1 GCA_947457715.1 Gemmatimonadota bacterium | reverse complement strand
GCGAGATCGATCGCGCCGTGGCCGCGACGTTCCTGCAGCGTCATCCGAACACGACGTTTTATGTGGACGACGCCGCCGCGGCGGATCTCACGCGGGTGGCCACCCCGTGGCTGATCGATGAAGTCCGCTGGGACGATGCCCTCGCGGTGCGCGCGGTGACGTGGCTGGCGGGGCGCTGCCAGAAAGCGATCCTCAAGTTGACGCAGCACGACTACGACGAGCATTCGATGTCGTCGCTGGTGGCGCGGCACGGCTCGCCCGGCGCGGTGAACGGCCTCGTGTTCAACGTGCTCGGCGCGAAAATCCGTGGGAAAAGCAAGCTGCCGCGGAGCCTGAAGACCCTCTGCTTCTCTCCGCACCCCGACGACGATGTGATTTCGATGGGTGGCATTCTCCGCAAGTTCGTGGAGAATGAGAACGACGTGACCGTTGCCTACATGACGAGCGGCAACATCGCGGTGTTCGATCACGATGTCCGTCGCTACATGGATTTTCTGGTGCGACTCGATCAGGAGCGGATCGGTGATGGCACCGCCGTTCGCACGCTGGCCGACACCGTGCACCGGTTCCTCGAGGCGAAGCACGCCGGTCAGGTGGATATTGCCGAGGTGCAGGACATCAAGCGCATCATCCGGGAGTCGGAAGCGGTAAGCGGTATCGAAGTGATGGGGCTGACGCGCGAGCATGCGCGATTCCTCAACCTGCCCTTCTACCAGACGGGCAAGGTGCGCAAGGACCCGATCGGTCCGGCCGATGTGGCGATCGTGGCGGAGCTGCTGCGCGAGATGCAGCCCGAGATCATCTTCGTGGCCGGCGACTTGTCCGATCCCCACGGTACGCACCGCATGTGCAAGGAAGCGATCGACCGTGCGCTGCTGGAGGTCTACGGTGGTCCGAGTGCGCCGCCGGCGCCGCAGGTGTGGCTATACCGTGGCGCGTGGCAGGAGTGGCCGGTAACCGAGGCGACCGTGCTGGTGCCGTTGTCCCAGGAGGAGCTGACGCTCAAGATTCAGGCGATCTTCAAGCACCAGTCGCAGAAGGATTCGGCGCCGTTTCCCGGGCAGGACGCGCGCGAGTTTTGGCAGCGTGTGGAGCAGCGCAACAAGGCCACGTCGGCTCAACTGGACCAACTCGGACTGGCCGAGTATTTCGCCATGGAGGCGTATGTCATCGCGTGATGCCGGTGTGACCTCGTGACCGGTCGCTTCAATCTTCTCGACCTGTTCGTGTTGCTGCTCTATCTCGGCGGCACCACGGCGTTGGGGATGTGGATCGGGCGGACCCAGCGCTCGACGAGTGACTACTTCGTCGCCGAGCGCGCGATTCCGTGGTGGGCTGTCCTTTTCTCAATCGTGGCCAGCGAGACATCGGCCCTGACTTTCATCAGCATCCCGGGACTAGCCTACACGGGCAATCTCGGGTTTCTGGAGGTGGTGGCTGGCTACATCGTCGGCCGCATCGTCGTGGCGTACACGCTGTTACCCCGCTACTTCGCGGGGAATCTGGTGACGGCCTATGCGTTGCTCGAGACGCGATTCGGCCTCGGAACCCGGCGCTTCACGTCCATCGTCTTCATGGTCACGCGCGCGATGGCGGATGCTGTCCGTGTATTTGCGACAGCGATTCCGGTAGCCCTGATCATCGGGCCGGTGGTTCCCAAGGAGTACGCGATGCCCGCGGCGATCGTGGTGCTCGGTGTACTCACCGTGATCTACACGTACCGCGGCGGTATGAAGGCGGTGGTGTGGACGGAGTTGCTGCAAGCGAGCATCTACCTGATGGGTGGAATTTCCGCGATCGTCTTGATTGGCCAGGCGGTGGATGGCGGCTGGACGACCATCCTTGCGCGCGCCGGCGAGGCGGGCAAACTGCAGGGAATCGACTGGTACACCGGATTTGATCGACCGCACACGATGTTCGCCGGTATCATCGGCGGTGCATTCCTGGCGATGGCGTCGCATGGCACCGATCAGATCATCGTTCAACGTCTGCTTTCGAGCCGTTCGTTGAAACAGGCGCAAGTGGCGATTATCGGCAGTGGCTTTGCCGTGTTTGCACAGATGGCGCTTTTTCTGATGGTCGGGCTTGGATTGTGGGTCGTCTATGGCGGACAGACGTTCGCGACAGCCGATCAGATCTTTCCGACCTTCATCATCGAGCGGATGCCGCACGGATTGATCGGGCTCATCGTGGCCGCGATCATCGCCGCCACGATGAGTACGCACTCCGGTGCCATCAACGCATTGGCCGCGTCGTCGATCTACGATATTTATCTTCCGTTCACCGGACGGTCGGCGGAAGATCCCAGGACACTGCGAGTCAGCAAGCTGATCGCCTTGGTGTGGGGCATTGCGCTCACCGCAGGCGCGTTGATGTTCAAGGAGCAGGGTACACCTGTCGTGGTGATCGCGCTGTCGATCGCCTCGTTTACGCAGGGCGGCCTGCTTGGGGGGTTTTTCCTCGGTCTCTTCTGGTCTCGCGCCATTCAGCGCGACGCGATCCTCGGCATGAGCGTCGGCATCAGCTGCATGGCGTTCATCGTGTTCGCAAAGCAGATCGTGGCGGCCTATCCGTCGATGGAACCCTCCCTCCACGATGTGGCATCCATCGCCTGGCCGTGGTATGTGCTGATCGGACTCTCGATCACCTTCGTGACGGGCGTGTTGTCTTCATTCACTCACCCGGCGCCGAGCGCGCCGCGCTCTTCTCAGGGGAATCGTTCATGAGTGCCGGACCTCTCGACCTGACGCCACTCGTTGTCGGCGTAGACGGCGGCGGTAGCCGTACCCGTGTTGTCTTGGCCGATGCGGCCGGCCATGTGCTGGCGCGTGTGGAAGGCGCCGGGACCGCGCTGACGCCGGGCCAGGAAGGCGTCGCCGCCGATATCATCAAAGCGCTGATTGCCGATGTGCTGATGTCGGTCGATCGTACGGAGACGCGCCCGGCCGTGTGCGTGGTGGGTGTCGCCGGCGCCGGCCAGGAGCGGGCGGCGCAGGCACTGTGGTCGGCGCTGGCATCGCGGCGCGTGGCCGACGATGTGTCGGTACAAGCCGACGCCACGATCGCGATGGATGACGCCTTCGGTGATTCGGCCGGCGTGCTGCTGATTGCGGGAACGGGCTCGGTGGCCTACTCCCGCGCGCCGGACGGACGCCTGGAGCGTTGTGGCGGATGGGG
>CANGXK010000363.1 GCA_947457715.1 Gemmatimonadota bacterium | reverse complement strand
GGCGACATCGCCGCCGCATCGGACCCGACCGCACTCGCCGCCCTGCGCGCGACGCTGCCCGCACGCATCGATCACCTCGTCGTCTGCATCGCGCCGTCGCGCACCCGCGGTGACGACTATGCCCTCTACCCGCGTGCCGCCGCGGGCGCGGCCGCCCTGGCGCAGGCGATGGGCATCCGCTCGGTGCTCTACGTGTCCAGCACCGGCGTGTACGACCGGCACGATGGCAGCGAAGTGACCGAGCAGAGCCCGATCACGCCGCGCGATGCGCGCGTGCAGGCGTTGTACGACGCCGAGCAGCGGATCGCGACCGTGGCGGATGATCGCGACGCCACGGTACATATCGTCCGCGCGGCCGGCCTGTACGGCCCGCAACGCGACCCGGCGGCACGCCTCGCCGACCCCGCCTTCGCGGCCGGCGACGTGTGGTGCAACTTCTCGTGGCGCGACGATGTGATCGCCGCGATCACGCACCTGCTCGCGACCGATCGCGCCCCCGGCGTGCGCGTGTTCAACTGCGCCGACGGCGCGCCGCTGCGCGCCTCCGCGATTGCCGCCACCGTAACGGGGCGCCGCGTCGATGCCGCACCGCCCCTGGCACCGGACCACGGCGCCGCCCCGGTGCGCAGTGGGCGTAGCAATCAGCGCATCAACGTGGACGCGCTCCTGGCCACCGGTTGGCGTCCGGTCGCGCCCACGGTGTACGACGGACTTCGCCTGCTGGGCCATCAGGTGCCGTTGGGGCCGATCACCCCCGTCGCCCCATGAGCACCATGGGCACGATGCCCTACGGCCCACACACCGCCGCCGTGCGCGGCTTTCTCGTGCGGCTGGCCGGTCTGGGGACGGCTGACCGCGACACCGTGGTCGCAAGGCACCGGGCGATCGCGAGTTCACGGGCGTACGAGGCGGCCGACACCCTCCTCGGGGAGACCATCGCCCGCAGCGGTCGCGAAGAGGCACGCGATGCCCTGAGCGGCCCGCTCCTGCAGTTGGTGAAGCGACCGATGCCGGATGCTTCACCGGCCTCGGAGATCATCCTCGAGCCCATCGCCGAGCCGGCGCTGGCGGCGCTGCTGGCGCTGCTGGTGCGCGATCTGCTCGACGCCGAGTCACTGCGGCTGCTGACCGAGGCCTTCGCCGACACGATCCCTCCGGGCTGAACACACGCCGGAGGGATGGCCGCGTCAGGAGACGGTGTCCGCGCGCGGTTCGGCGTCGAGGCTGAAGCGCGGAATCACGGCCTCGAACGACGAGCCGTCGTCGCGCACGAACCGGTACGCGCCTTCCATCCACCCCTGCGGTGCCTTGAGGACGCAGAATGAGCGGTACTCGTGCACCCGTCCGGGCATCAGGTGCGGCTGCTCCCCTATCACGCCCTCCCCTTCCACGACGGTGTCACCCACCGACTCGTCGTGAATCAGCCAGCGACGTGTGCGGAGTTGCGCGGCCTGCTCGCCGACGTTCTCGATACGGATGTGATAGCCGAACACGAACTGGCCAAGCACCGGGTTCGAGCGGTCGCGCAGGTACGACGGGCGCACGGTGATGCGAATGCCTTCCGTGTTGCGATAGTAGAACGGAACGGGATCAGGGCGCATCGGAACGGCCTCGAGCTGGTGTCGGCGTCTGACCGGACAAGCCGGTTCTCATCGGCAACGTAACGGTGACGGGGGCGCTTTCGGTACCCACGCGGTTCAGCGAAACGACCGTCAGGGCCGTGGGCGACGTCCCCTTCGGGATCTCCCACGATGTCGTGGAGCCCGCCACCAGCATCGTGATCCAGGCGGTGTCGGTACGCAGCCGAATGGCGTACTGCCACGGCGCCGTGGGCCCGCTGGTGCGCAGCAAGAGACGCCTGCCGCTCGAGGTCTCGGAGAGCCGTGCCGACGGCACCGTCGGTGCGGCGGCCTTGAGCCACGGCGTCGCCGGTACGAGTGCGGGTGACGCGTAGAGCCCCACCTGCAGGGTGTCGTTCATGCCGGCCTGATTGGTGAGGAACGATTTCATGCTGAAGTGCACGTTTCCCGTCGCACCGTTCTGCAACCGTGTGACGCGGATCTGCTCGGCCAACTCGCCCACGGAAAACGCCCCCGAGCCCACGCCGCCGGCACGCGACGTGAAGTTGCCGGGCCACATATGGCGGCCCCGCACGTTCTCGCCCACCCACCACTCGAGCAGCGCCGGATACGCCTGCTCACGCTTGGTGGTGGGCCAGTACAGCTGCGGCGTGAAGTAGTCCACCCACCCTTCCCGCAACCACTTCCGCGCGTCGGCGTGCAGCTTGTCATACGCATCGAAGCCGCGGATCTGCGCGGGAAATCCGGGACGCCAGATCCCGAAGGGGCTGATGCCGAAACGCACCCAGGGCTTGATGCGGTGGATGCCCTCGTCGAGCTCCTGCACCAGCAGGTCGACGTTGCGTCGCCGCCAATCGGCCCGTGAGAGCGTACCGCCGGATCGCTGATATCGCTGCCAGCTCGGCGCGTCGGGGAACGTGATGGCGCGACCGCGCTTGTCGGTTTCCGGATACGGATAGAAGTAATCGTCGAGGTGAATCCCATCGACGTCGTATCGCTGCACGACATCGAGCACGACGCGCAACGTGCGGGCACGCACCGCCTTCTCGCCCGGATCCATCCAGAGATAGCCACCGTACTTCTTGACCAACGACGGATTGGTGCGCGCAATGTGCGTTGGCGACAACGGCGACTTGGCATCGGTGTGCCGCGCCCGATACGGATTGAACCACGCGTGCAATTCCAGATGGCGCGCGTGCGCCTCCGTGATCGCAAACGCGAGCGGATCCCAGTAGGGCACCGGGGCGCGTCCCTGCACGCCGGTGAGATACTCGGACCACGGTTCCAACTTCGACGCATACAACGCGTCGGCCGCCGGACGGATCTGGAACAACACCGCATTGAGCTTGAGCGCCGCCGCGCGGTCGAGCAGGGCGATGAGTTCGGCCTGCTGCGCGGCGGTGCTCAGCGTGCGTTTCGACGGCCAGTCGATGTTGGCCACGGACGCGACCCAGACGCCGCGGAACTCACGCGCCAGCGGTGGTGCGTCGGCGCTCACCGGGGAACGCGCACCAGACGATGAGGGCGCAGACCGGCCCGATGCCGCCACCGGTGTCGGCCGGCCCGGCTCGGCCCGTGGGGTTCCAACGGGCGCCGGGTCAACGGGC
>CANGXK010000362.1 GCA_947457715.1 Gemmatimonadota bacterium | reverse complement strand
GGGCGGCCCACGCGCGATTGCCTTCGATGATACGTCGGAATTCTTCCATGCGGAGTTCTCGGAATCGTCAGGTAACGGTGCGCACGTGCGCCGGGGTCAGCTCGGCCTCGGGAATGCCCACGAGCCGGTAATCAATGCCGCGAGCTTTGGCGGTTTCGCGGAACAGCAGGAGCACTTCGAGTGCATCGTAGTCAAAGCGGGTGGTGCGTCGGCCGTCGATCTCGATACGACTGCCAGGCGCCGTGGCATTCAGCGCGCGGGCGATGCTGGCTTTGCTGAGGAACGTCACCTGCTCAGGGAGCGCATAGCGCGTGAGCACGGCACCGGGCGGACTGATCCGCGACAGCACCGGACTACGCAGGTGCTCCATGATGATGAACGCGATGCCCACCACCAGTCCGACGCCGATGCCACGCAGCACATCGGTGAACACGATGGCGCCAATGGTGACGGCAAACGGGATGAAGTGACTGTAGCCCAGCCGCCACGCCGTCGCCCACAACGACGGCGCGGCGAGACGGAAGCCCGTGACCAGCAGGACGGAGGCGATGGCCGCCAGCGGTGTGCGATTCAGCACGAAGCTGAGCGCGAGGACTGCCACCAGCAACAGCACCGCGTGCACCATGGCCGACAGTCGGGAACGAGCGCCGGCGTCCACGTTGGCGGAGCTGCGGATCATCACACCGGTAATCGGCAGGCCGCCGAGCAATCCGGCGATCACGTTGCCTGCCCCCTGCGCGAGCAACTCCCGGTTCACGGGGGCATCGCGCCGCAAGGGGTCGAGTTTGTTGGTGGCTTCGAGGCTGAGCAGCGATTCAAGGCTCGCCACGAGCCCGATGATCAGCGCCAGCTGCCAGACGACGGGGCTCGAGAACGCGCTCCAGTCGGGGGTCGCGAACTGACTCAGGAGGTTACCGTCGCTGAGCGCCGGGAGCGACACGAGGTGTGTACCTCGAATTGCGTACTCCGGCAGCACTACGCGCAGCAACTCGTTGAGCCCCACGCCGACAGCGACCGCGATCATCGGCGCAGGCAACAGCTTGATCTTGGCGAACGGGGACCGCGGCCACCAGAGCATGACGGCCACGCCCAGCACCGCAGCGAGCATCGCGCCCGGCTGCACTTGCTGGAACGACTCGGCGAGCGTCCCGAGGGTGGTGGATCCGGACGACTCCACGAACGACATGTCGCCTTCGTAGTCGCCGTCGTAGCCGAGCGCGTGGGGGAGCTGCTTCAGAATCAACGTAAGTCCGATTCCGGCCAGCATGCCTTTGATCACCGACGAAGGCACGTAGTACGCCACCACGCCGGCGCGCATGCCACTGAGCAGCAGTTGCAATACTCCCGCCAGAATGACGGCGGGGAGCAATCGCTCGAAGCCGCCGACCTGCTGGATACCCAGCAACACCACTGGGGTGAGACCGGCGGCAGGGCCGCTCACCATCAGCGACGAGCCAGAAATGGCGCCGACGACGAGGCCACCGACAACACCGGCCACGACACCGGAAATGAGCGGCGCACCGGAGGCCACCGCGATGCCGAGACAGAGCGGCAAGGCGACGAGGAACACCACAATGCCGGCCGGCACGTCGTCGCGCCACGTATCGAACAGGCTTGTTCGTGCGTGGCGATGGACAGCAAGGGCGGCGCCGGGTGGTGCGATCGTTTGCGTTCCCATCATGCGTCAGGATTCAGGGGCGGGGTATTGGCAGAAACCTCAAGATGGAGGCACTGTGTGTACATAATCTGCGTCTATGCGTTCCATGAAGGAAATGCTATCGACCCCTATGATGGTTCCGGTACGCCGTGGAAACGCGTAACCTCCCTGCGGAGCCTCTGTCGAGCGGCCCCCGCTTCTGTGGTGCCGGCCCGCCCCCATTCCACTCGCCACGGTATGAATCGCTTCGTCCACTCGCGCCCCCTCCGTCTTCTCGCCGCCCTGCTGGTGGTGGGCGCCTGCTCCTCGTCACCCGAGTATGACGTCGTGATTCGCGGCGGCACCGTGTATGACGGCTCGGGCGGCGCGCCGATCGTCGGCGATGTGGCGGTCCGCGGAGATTCCATCGTGTCCATCGGGACCGTGACCGGGTCTGGTCGTCTCGAGGTGAAGGCCAATGGACTGGCGGTCGCGCCGGGCTTCATCAACATGCTGAGCTGGGCCACGGAATCGCTGATCGAAGACGGGCGCAGTCAGAGCGACATCCGGCAGGGCGTCACGCTGGAGGTCATGGGGGAAGGTTCCTCCATGGGGCCGCTGTCTGATACGCTCAAGGCCGAGATGCTGGCCGAGCAGGGCGACATCACGTTCCCGATCACCTGGCGCACGTTGCGTGGGTATCAGGACACGCTGGTGAAGAAGGGCATCAGCACGAACATCGCGTCGTTCATCGGCGCGACTACGGTGCGGATCAATCACGTGGGGTGGGATGACCGCGCGCCTACGGCGTCGGAGCTCGAGGCGATGCAGGCCGAGGTGCGCACGGCGATGGAAGAGGGGGCGCTCGGTGTGGGATCGAGTCTGATCTACGCGCCGGCCTTCTATGCGAAGACGCCGGAGCTGGTGGCGCTCATGAAGGCCGCGGCGCCCTACGGCGGCATGTACATCTCGCACCTGCGCAGCGAAGGGGCGCGGTTGGAAGAAGCCGTCGAGGAGTTGATCACGATTGCCCGTGAGGCCGGTGTGCGCGCGGAGATCTATCACCTGAAGGCCGCCGGTGAGAGCAACTGGCCGAAGATGGCCACCGTGCTCGCGCGCATAGAAGCCGCCCGCGCGGAAGGGCTTGAGATCACCGCCGACATCTACCCGTATACCGCAGGGGCCACGGGGCTCGACGCGGCGATGCCACCATGGGTGCAGGAAGGCGGGTACGCCGCGTGGGCGAAGCGCTTGCAGGATCCCGCCACGCGCAAGAAGGTCGCCCAGGAAATGCGCACGCCGACCGACCAGTGGGAAAGCTTGCTGCTGGCGGCCGGATCGCCGGAGCGTGTGGTGCTGTCCGGCTTCAAGGCCGATTCGCTCAAGCAGTACACCGGTATGACGCTGGCCGCAGTGGCGAAGCAGCGCGGGACGACGCCGGAAGAAACGGCGATGGATCTGGTGGTGAAAGACGGCACACGCGTGGGCACGATCTATTTCATCATCGACGAAGACAACATCGTGACGGAACTCAAGAAGCCGTGGGTGAGC
>CANGXK010000361.1 GCA_947457715.1 Gemmatimonadota bacterium | reverse complement strand
TGGTACAGAACGGCGGTGAGCTCTCTTACCGGCGCTCCAGAGCAGCTGATAACTACTCGCATTGTTTTGGGATCTAGCTAACGCCCATTAGCCAGCGGGGGATGACTGCGTAGCGGACGCTATGCAGGCACCGCGTCGCAGCCTAGCGGGATAGTGCAGTCCGTCGCCAGCCACCGCAACCCACTACCGCACAAGCACTTCGGTGGCGGTGCGCCGTTCGCCCCGCCGCCGTTAGCCGGCCGGCCTCGCAGCCAAATCGGAGTTTGCCCGGAGAGGCGCTGGGCGGCCCCCGTCACCGCCCGACGTCCAGCGGACTGGGCACGCCCAGCCCGTCGCGGGTCAGTACCCGCGCATTCCGGCGTCTTCGATTCTTGTGACCCCGCAGTTCGTGCAGGCGCCGGATCCGACCTGGCGACCGCATGGTCGGATCCGGCACGGCGCCTCCGTGCGCGCCTGTGATGATGCCAGAGACGGCCGCTCCAGCCATGCTGCCTGGATTGACGAAGGCTCTTGTGGCGGTGCGATGGTGTGGTATCGTGGTTCCATGACGCTTCATGTCACCGTCACCCCTGCATGACCGGTTTCCGAGAGCTCGCCCGCGCGGCGGCGGCGGCGCAGGCGGCGCGCCCTGACGTGGCGCTTGCCCTGGCCACACTGGTGCAGGTGGACGGCAGTTCCTACCGTCAGCCGGGCGCCCGGGTGTTGGTGGACGCCGAGGCGCGCGTGCTGGCGGGGGCGATCAGCGGCGGGTGCCTCGAGGGCGATGTGGCGGCACGGGCGGCCGGTGTGTGTGCGTCGGGGCGCGGCGTGCGGCTGACGTACGATCTGCAGGCTGACCTCGAGACGATCTGGGGCTTCGGGGCCGCGTGCGAAGGGGTCGCCCATCTGCTGCTCGAGCCGCTCTCCGATCCGTCTTGGCTGGCCGCTGCAGAGGCGATCCGCATGCAGCGCCGCAACGGCGCCGTGCTCACGGTGCTCGATGGCGACGGCGGGAGCAGCGGCGCCGTGCTCGATGGACCGGCAGCCGGCGGCGCGTGGCGGCCGATCGGCCCGCAGGCGCGGTGGAGCGCGGGGCCCGACGCGCTGGCC
Source organism: Gemmatimonadota bacterium (assembly GCA_947457715.1). The sequence goes on along the minus strand of CANGXK010000361.1, from coordinate 2,110 downwards.
GCCGCCGGCGTCGCGCAGCGGACCGGGCATGCGGTGCTGCATGAGGTGGCGGGAGGCGCGACCCGGCTGTTCGTCGAGCCACTCGTGGCGCCGATCGCGCTGCATGTGATCGGTGCCGGTCGCGGCGCCGAGGCGTTCGTACAGTTTGCGCACACGCTGGGGTGGGTGGTAACCGTGATCGACCACCGGTCGGCGGTGCTGGCGGGGTTGCCGCTCCCCGCGGGCGTGGCCACGCAGGTGGTGCGGGCGGACGACGCGGCGGGGCTGACGGCACTGCTGGCGGCGCTGCCGCACGACGGGCGCACCGCCGTGGCGCTGCTGTCGCATCAGTTTGACGTGGACGCCGCGTGGCTGGCGGCACTGCTGCCGCTCCCGTTGGCCTATGTGGGCGTGCTGGGCTCGCGGAAGCGCGCGACCCAGTTGCTGACGGCGGTGGAGGCGCAGCTGGCCGCGCACGGCTCGGCATTGAGCGATCGCATGCGGCACCGGCTGTACGCCCCGATTGGGCTCGATCTGGGCGGCGAGACGCCGGCCTCGATCGCCCTGTCGGCGGTCGCCGAAATCGAGGCGGTGATCCACGGGCGCCCGGCGGGCTTTCTGCGGGAACGACAGAGCCCGATCCATACGCGCACCCCGTCACCGGCCGTGGCCGAGCCCGCGGTGGCCGAGCCCGTGCGCGAACCGATGGACGCGGCCGACTGAGCGACGTGGCGGAGGGGACAGTGCCCAAGGGGACGCCGCCTCGCGTAGCGGGGCTGCTGCTGGCCGCCGGCGGGTCACGCCGTCTGGGCACGCCGAAGCAATTACTCGCCACCGCACACGGCACTGACGGCGCGACGCTGGTGGAGCGCGCAGCCCGCGCCCTGCTGGATGCCGGCTGCGCGCCTGTGCTGGTGATTGTGGGGAGTTCCGCGCATGCCGTGCGTGATGCTGTCTCGATGCTGTCCGTTCAGTGTGTCGAAAACAGCCACTGGGAGCAGGGGATGGGCACCTCGATCGCCTGCGGCGTCCAGCGGATGGTGGCACCGGAATTCGGTACCATCGACGCCGTTTTGATCGCCTCCTGCGACATGCCCAGCGTGTCGACCACGCACCTGCGGTCCCTGATCGACGCCGCACCGACCGGCAGCGAACGGGTGGCCTCCGCCTACACCAGGCCGGATGGTGAAGCGGACGCCGAGCCGGTGCGAGGCATTCCGGCGCTCCTGCCGCGCGCCGACTGGCCGGCGCTGGCCGCCCTCGACGGCGACCAGGGGGCCCGCGCCCTACTGCGGCAGACGCAGACCCGCACGGTCCTGTTACCGCACGGCCTCTTCGATCTGGACACGCCGGCGGACGTGGCCCGCTGGCGCCGTGCCGTTACCGCGGGGCCGCCGCCAGCGCCGTGATGATGCGCACCAGTGCGTCCACGTCGCGCAGGTCGAGCACTTCACCCGGCGTGTGGGAGTAACGCCCCGGCCACGAGAGGCCCACGTTGGGACCGCCGTAGGGGGCGATCGCGGACCCGTCAGTGGAGCCGTGCGTGGTGCCCAGCTGGACCGGGATCCCCTGCGCCCGCGCCACGGCCAGCACCCGGGCCCGTTCGGCCGGCGGTGAGATCGCGCCGTCATCGAGCCCCCGCAGCACGAAGCCCTTCCCCAGCGGGGCATACGCAAAGGCTTTGTCCTCGAGCGGCGTATCCGAGCTCACGAACGTGTCCACGCTGTAGATCCGCTGCAGCGACCGGCCGTGATTCGCACCAAACGCCCCGGCGCCAAGCAATCCGCCCTCTTCACGCACCGACCACACAAACAGCACTTTGTGCGTGAGCGTGTTCGGATCGACGCGCTGCAGCGCATGCAACAGCGCCGTGCTGCCGGTGCGATCGTCACTGCCACGCCCGGTGAGTCGCGTACCGCCCAGGCGCGAGGCGCGCTTGTAGCCGGTGACCGCGTTGCCCACGCGCACCCCCTGCGCGACGAGCGTGGCGGAATCCACGCCGAACCACGCCGTGCTCACGGCGGGCGCCTTCACGCGCGCCGACTCGCGCGGCACGAACACGCCACGCAACGACGGCGTCGCGTCGCTGCTCCCCACGCGATCGAAGTGCAGGGCGGCCGGCTGCCCTTCC
>CANGXK010000360.1 GCA_947457715.1 Gemmatimonadota bacterium | reverse complement strand
GCGCTGTCGGGGCTGATCGCCACGTCGCCGGCTTCACCCGGACGCAAGCCCAATCCCGCCACTGACGCGTTCAGCAGTTGCACCGCCGCGCGCCCGCGATTGAACACGGTGATCGTGACCGGCAGCGAATCGTTCACGGCAATCTTCACCGCCTCGCGCACCGGAAAGGTGGCGCGCGGGGCCGTCGCTTCCACGGCGACACCCGCTGCGAGTACCAGCGCGCGCTCAGCGCGATCGATCGTGGTCACGAGCGCATCCCACAGCGCCGGCGGCGCTTCCTCGGGCGAGCGGCTCGACAAGCTTGAGGGCGAACCCGGACGACCGGCGATCAGAATGCCGGGGCCGCGTCCAGTCGCGTTGCGCACCGTGCGCAGCTGTCGCAACGCCTGCGCCAGCGGCGCTACAATCGGCGACGGATCATCCGCGCGATACGCCACGCGCACCGCCGTGATGGTACGCAACGCCGAGTCGAGCATGGGCTGCGCCGTAGCCGGGACGTTGGCTCGCAGCGCCGTCCACGTGGTATCCACCCCATCGAACAACGACTGCTCGCTGCGCGCGTTCTCCGGCCCCACCCGCGAGGCTTCACGCGAAAGGTATCCGAGAATCGTGCCCTTCTTCTGCAGCACGCCGAACCCTTGGCTCGTGTGCTGCGAGCGGCTCTCGGCCGCGATCTCGTAGTAGCTGCGGCCCAGCAGCGCGTCGTACTCCCCCACGTTCACGCGCAACGTGGCAGAATCGGGAGCCTGCCGCGCACTGCGATAGAACTTCTGGGGCGTCCACGGCAGCCCGAAGCCCTTCACCGGAAAACGCACCGTGTCGGCCGCGAGATCGTACGCTTCGCGCGCCAGCAGCCCCGACACCTGATGATGGCCATGCCCGTCGCGCGGCGTGCCGCTGAAGAAGGCGACCATCACATGCGGACGGAACGCGCGTACCACACGTACCACGTCGCCGAGAATGGAATCCTTGGGCCAGTGCGTGTACGTCTCTTCGGCGTTCTTGCTGAAGCCGAAGTCGTAGGCGCGCGTGAAGTACTGGCGCCCGCCATCGATGCGACGTGCCGACAACAGCTCCTGGGTGCGGATCGCGCCGAGCGCTTCGCCCAGTTCGTTGCCGATCAGATTCTGTCCGCCGTCGCCGCGCGTGAGCGAGAGGTATGCCGTTTCCACGTGGCGGCCCTTGGCGAGCCACGCAATCACCGGCGTGTCTTCGTCGTCGGGGTGCGCGGCCACCGTGAGCACGCGGCCCGTGGTGCCGACGCCGGCGAGGGTGGAGCCTAAGGCGGCGGCGCCGCGGTCGAGCGTCACGTTCTGCGCCGACATGGCACGCCCACCAGTGACAAGCGCCGCGGCAATAGCCGCGGCGCTCATCATGAACTGGTGGATTCGAGTGCGCCGAAGCGCGTTCACTGGCCCACCTTCATCGGTGCACGCTCCGCGGCCACTTCGCCGGTATCCATGACCATCGCAATGATGCGGGCCTGCTCGGCCTGGTGCGCATCCATATAGCCTTCCGCCGGGCTCGCGCGCTCCGGGCGTCCCACGTAGCGCACACCAACCGACGCGCCGGCCGACGTCCGCAGGCGCGGCTGCACATACGTCCAGGCGCCCTGATTCTTCGGCTCTTCCTGCGCCCACACGACCTGCTCAATCGCGGGATACAGAGCCATGATGCGCACGATCTCCTCGTGCGGCCACGGATACAGCTCTTCGACGCGCACCAGCGCGACGTTCGGATTGCGCGTGGCCGCGAGCGACATGTCGTAGTACAGCTTGCCGGTGCAGAACACGATGCGACGCACATCGTCGCGATGCTGCGACGCGATGGGATCGTCGATCACCGACTGGAAGCCGCCCTGCGACAAGTCCTCGAGCTTCGACGCCGCCTGCGGCAAGCGCAGCAGGGACTTCGGCTGCATGCAGATGAGCGGACGACGCGACGTCCGCAGCGCCTGACGACGCAGCAGGTGGAAGTACTGCGCCGGCGTGCTGCAGTAAGCCACCGTGAGGTTGCCTTCAGCACACATCTGCAGGAACCGCTCGAGACGCGCGCTCGAATGCTCCGGCCCCTGTCCTTCGTAGCCATGCGGCAGCAGCATCACCACACCGCTGTCCTGTCCCCACTTGGCGCGATCGGCCACGATGAACTGGTCGATGATCGGCTGCGCCACGTTTACGAAGTCACCGAACTGCGCTTCCCACAACGTGAGTGCGTCGGTGGCGACGGTGCTGAAGCCGTATTCGAACGCCAGCACGGCGGTCTCGGAGAGCGCCGAGTTGAAGATCTCGAACACACCCTTGGCGCCGGGCAGATTGGAGAGCGGCGCATACTTGCGGCCGTTCTCGCTATCGCTGAGCACCGCATGACGATGCGAGAAGGTGCCGCGCTCGGCGTCCTGACCCGTAATGCGCACCGACATGCCGTCGATGAGCAGCGTGCCGAACGCGAGGGCTTCGGCGTGTCCCCACTCGATACCACCCTGCTCGCCCATCGTTTCACGACGACGCTCGAGCTGCTTGGCCAAGCGCGGATTCGGCTTGAGATCGGACGGCCAGGTGAGCAGCGCTTCGTTCACGTACTGCAGCTTCTCAACCGCCACGTTGGTGGGCACCGGCTTCGGCGCCGACGCCGGTTCGGCCGGCCACGGCGCGTGCTGCTCGCTGCCCAGCAACGACTGCTTGAAGCGTGCATGGATGTCGGCGTAGTTCAGCGACACCGCCTGTTCCACTTCGGCCGCTTCGGCCTCGGTGACCACGCCCTCGGCCACCAATCGGCTGGCCCACACCTGCGGCACCGTGGGGTGCTTGCGGATCCGCGCGGAGCGCGTGGGCTGCGTGTACATCGGCTCGTCGCCTTCGTTGTGCCCATGACGACGGTAGCCCACGAGGTCGATCAACACGTCCTTCTTGAACGTGGCGCGATACGCGCACGCCAAGCGCACCGCCGTGATGCAGGCCTGCGCATCGTCGGCGTTCACGTGGAAGACCGGCATCTCGAAGCCCTTCGCGAGATCCGACGCGTAGTGCGTGGAGCGGGCATCGGTCGGGTCGGTGGTGAAGCCGACCTGATTGTTCACGATGATGTGGATCGTGCCGCCGGTGCGGTACGCGTTCAGGTGCGAGATGTTGAGCGTTTCGGCCACGATGCCCTCGCCCGGAAACGCCGCGTCGCCATGAATGGCGACGGGCACCACCGCGAGTTCGTCGCGCTC
>CANGXK010000359.1 GCA_947457715.1 Gemmatimonadota bacterium | reverse complement strand
CAGCAAGAACCTGTCCTGCTCGTTCACGTAACTGACGTTGACCTGATGGATGTTCATGCACGGATTTTAGGCCTGTGGATGACCTGTTGCAGCGAGCATCGGGAACAGGCCGACGAGCAAGAGTTGGTAAAGCCGCACGGGTTCGTTGGATGGACGTGGAGGACGTCGGAAACGTTCGCGCGATGTTGCGGGAAGCGGAAGTGAGGTCCACGTGCGCCAGGCGCGGACACGCCGACAACTTACGGCCATTCTCCCATGCCCTCTCGGCGCTGGACGCACTACCTCGTGCCGGCCCTGCTGCAGAAGCGGTAGCTTGGTGGTGTGTTCGGTAAGTACGAGTCGGTGATGGACCGTTCCACGATCCTCGGCACGCTCTTGCAGGGGCTGACGGCGCCGCGCGAGGGTAGGCTTCGGCGCGCGTTACCTCAAGAGTTCGCGCGTGGCATCGTGCGTCGGGAGCGACAGCACGTGGTTTGCCGGCCCCTGCTCGGCGATGGAGCCTTGCGACAGCACGACCACACGATCGGCGAAGGTCCGTGCGAACTCGGCGTCGTGCGTGACGACGAGCAGGCCGCGTCCCTGCTCGGCGAGCGTACGCACCGATTCGCCCAGTGCCGTCCGCCGCGCGGGATCGAGCGCCGACGTGGGTTCGTCCATCAACAGCAGTTGCGGGTCGGGCGCGAGGGCGCGCGCGATGGCCACGCGCTGCGCCTCACCTCCGGAGAGCTGGCGCGGATAGGCGTTCGCGCGGGCAGCGACACCGAGTGCAGTGAGCAGGCGGGTGGCGTTCGCTGCCGCGTCGGCGCGCGAGTGGCCGAGCGCATGGACCGGTGCCAGCATGATGTTTTCGAGCGCCGTGAGATGCTCGAAGAGGGCGTGACTCTGGAAGACGACACCGACGCGCCGTCGCAGTGTGCGCAGCTGCGATTCCGGCGGAAGCGCGCCCGGCGACAGCGATATGCCGCCGATCTCCACGCTTCCCGCCTCGAACGGTTGTAAGGCGGCGACGACACGGAGCAGGGTCGTCTTGCCGGCGCCCGAGACGCCCATCACCGCGCAGACTTCACCGGCGGCCACGTCGAGGTCCAGTCCGCGCAGGACGGCGTGATCGCCACGCGCGGCGTGCAAGGCGCGAATGCGCAGCGCGTCCTCCGTCGACGTCGCGGGTACCGGCGGGGGAGTGATGCCGCTGCTCATGACAGCTTCCACCGCTGCTCGAGGCGCCGCGCCATCCGCGAAAGCGGAAGCGACATCGCCAGATACACGACCGCGCAGAGCGCACCGGGGATCGCCCAGCTGCCGGCATTGGTCGCGTAGATCGCCGTCTGCTTCGTGAGTTCAACCACGGTGATCACGGAGACGAGTGACGAATCTTTGAGCAGCGCAACAAAGTCGTTGGTCATGGGGGCGAGCGCGAGGCGGAGCGCCTGCGGTCCGCGCACGAGGCGAAGGATCTGGAACTCGGAGAGGCCGAGCGTGCGAGCCGCCTCGAGCTGCAGGGTCGGGATCGCCTCGAGCGCGGCGCGATAGATCTCCGACTCATAGGCCGCATAGTTGAGGCCCAGACCGATCACCGCCGCGGCAAAGGCGGGCAGCCGCACGACGTCCGACAGGCCGTAGTACAACACGAACAGCTGCAGCAAGACCGGCGTGCCGCGGATGATCTCGACATAGGCCGTGAGCACGATGCGCAGCGGTCGCGATCCGTACACGCGGCCGGCGGCGAGGCCAACGCCGATGGCGATGGCGAGGGCCATGGCGAGTACCGACAGCACCAGCGTGATCGCCGCCGCGCGCAGCAAGGCCGGGAGGTAGGTGGCGATCGAGGTGTCGACGGCCCGCTCGGACGTCCGGGTCGCCGCGCGCGGAAGGGAGTCGCGAAGCACCCGCTGTTGATACTCGGCCTGCTGCGCGTCCCAGACATTCCACGACCGGAACACGCGCTCGAGCGACCCATCGCGCATGCGGGCCCGCAGCGTGGTATTCACGGAGTCGCGTAGCACGCTGTCGCCGGCGGCGAGCACCGCGACGTAGTGACCGCGGGCCAGTGCGGCGGGTTGCACCACGAAGCCCCCGATCCGGAGCAGCGAGCGCTCGGCCAACACATGGTCGAGCAAGACAGCATCGACGCGCCCGCTCACAAGGTCGCTGTACGGATGCACGTCATCGTCGTACGACACCGGCAGCACCCCGTGCGTGATCTTGGCCTGCAGCAGCATCTCCCAAGCCATCGTGGCGCCGAGCGTGGCGACGCGACGGCCGCGCAAGTCGGCCAGCGTGTGCACGCGCGCACTGTCAGTGGCGCGCACGGCCAGCACTTCACGAAACTCGTAGTACGGCAGCGACACGGCAAAGCGTTCGTGCAGCGCCGGGCGATCCTCGACGCCGGACATCCCCATCGTGAAGTCGCCACGTGCCACTGACTGCTCGAGCGACGCCCATGCGACCTGAACGAACTCCGGTTCACGGCCAAGATCCTGCGCGATCATGGCCGCGATCTCCACGTCGAAACCGCGGACGCTGGTGGGGTCGGCGGGATCGGCTTCGACGAACGGTGCGCCCCCCTCGGCGTCGCCGCCCCAGCGGAGCGGCGGCTTAGCCGCCAGCCCGACATCCGGGGGGCCGGCGCACGCCCATGCCGTCATCAGCAGCGCGGCCATCGACATCAACCGCGTTGCACGTCGGATCATGGAGCGGGGCACGGGGAGAGGGAAGCGCGCCCCGAAAAGTTATCGCGTGCGAGCGCCATCGCAACGTGCTCGAGATCGGCGTGTGACTTCCCTCTGCGGTGGCAACTTCGGGAGTCAACCGTTGAGTAGATTTGAATGTGACTCAGATTTCGTTTACGCGACCGGTGAACCTTGATGTGCAGGTCACCATTCTTCACCCCGACAAGTCGCATGCCGCTGGCGTGCCGGTCCGGGTGATTCTTGGTACGGCAGCCGATTGGCAATCGCCGTCGGCGGGCGAGGCGATGGTGACGGCGGAGGATGGCACCGTCCAGCGTACGCTGCCGATCGTGCTTGCCTCGCTGCGGCGCCAGGTCTCCACGAATTTCGTGGCGCGCCTGATGGCGTCGCGTGAGACGACGCGCCAGGTGCAGTTGGCGGTGGTCATGGAGTACGCGGGACGCTCCTGGCTCTCGGCCATGACCGTCGATCGTCGCGCCAACGGCTCCAGCCTCCAACTCGATCCCATGCGCGTGTACGGACGCGCT
>CANGXK010000358.1 GCA_947457715.1 Gemmatimonadota bacterium | reverse complement strand
CGGTCGAGGAGTGACCAATAGGCCGCCGGTGAATCGGCCCCGCCCGGAAAGCGACAGCCCATGCCCACGATGGCAATCGGTTCGGCGGACCGTGGTCCGGCGCCGGCACGAAGGACGGCGAGTTCCTCGCGCTGACGCATGATCTCGTCGAGCGCGCGCCGCAGCAGGTCGTCGGTGCTCATGTGCTGGTCGACCGGGATTGCAGGGCGAGCCGCAACAGCGCCGCGATGTCCTCGCCGCCGCTCCCCGCCGGAGCCGCATCCGCCGGAGCCGCCGGCAACCCGGCAAGCAGATGATCGACCAAGGCTTCGAGGGTGGGATGCGTAAACAAGACCGTCGCCTTCAGGGTGATGCCGAAATCCCGTTCGAGTTGCTCCTTGAGCTCCAGCGCCAGAATGGAATCCAGCCCGAAGTCGAACAGCGGCTGCCGCAGCGGAATCGCGTCGTCGGCCGGTCGTTTGAGCGTGGCCTGGATCGCGCCGACCAGGTGGGTGAACAGACGCGCACGCCGAGCCCCGTCGTCGAGAGCGATCAGCGTCTGCGTCAACGGCGTGATGGTCGGCGCGGCAATCGTCGGACGGCCGGTCGAAGCCGACCCGGTCGAAGCCGCCCCGGTGGGAACAGGCGAGGCCGGAGCCGTTACGGGTGGCATGGGGACGACGCCGACGGCCGGCGAAACGGCCCGCGCCGTCGCCGGTGTGATCAGCGGGCGCAGGAGGGCCAGCCGCGCGGCCAACGGATCGGACGCCGCCAGCTGCCCCCAGTCCACATCCGCCACTACGAGCGGCACCACACCGGCCGCCGCCACGCGGAGCAGCATCTCCAATCCGTGTTCCACCGTGAGGGCACGGATCCCCAGTGCCGAGAGCCGCGCATGTGCTGCCCGTCCGTACGCGGTGGCCGCGTGGCCGGTGCCCGCCCATGGGCCCCAGTTGATGCTGTGCGCATTGAGCCCGGCAGCGCGCGCTTCCATGGCCAGGCCGTCGAGGAACGCATTCGCAGCGGCGTAGCTCGCCTGACCGGGCGCCGGCAGCACCGACGACACCGACGAGAAGAACACGAGCAATGCCACGCCGTGGCGTTCCGCCAGCTGCCGCAGGTGCCATGCCCCATCGACTTTGGGCGCCAGCACGCGCGCGATCCGCGCAGGATCCTGTGCCGGCAACATCGCGTCATCGAGCACACCGGCCGCATGATAGACGGCGCGGATTACGCGTGAGGACGCGGCGAGCGACGCGAACAGCGCGTGCATTGCCGGTCCATCGGCCACGTCGGCGGCATGCACGGTCACGAGCGCGTTCAACGACTGCGCGCGCGCCGCCAGCGGAGCAAAGTCGGCCTCCGCCATCGGTCGACGACCAACGAGCGCGAGATCGCGCACGCCGTCGTCGAGCAGTCGATGCGCGAGCGCGAGCCCAAGGCCCCCGGTGCCGCCGGTGATGAGCGAGCAGCCGGAGGCGATGACATCCACCGCCCGGCCCGTCGGCGCGTCGGTTCGCACGAGACGCGGCACCAGCCGCTCATGATCGCGGATCGCGACCATGTCCTCGTCAGGCGGGGCGACCACGGCACTCACGAGCGACTCGGCCTGCGCCGCCGCGCTCATGGCCGGATCGAGGTCGATCAACAGCCCGAGACGCCCCGGGCGCTCGACCTGCAGCGAACGTCCCACGCCCCAGATCGCCGTGCCCGACGGCGACACGACATCCAGCGCCCGGATCGCGAACGCGCCCTGCGTCACGAACACGACCGGCGTCACCGCATCGCGCGCGGTGGCGATGGCATCGACGATGCGCCGGTGGGCCATTCCGGGCACGTTCTCACCGACGCTCCCCCCGACCGCGCGCAGATCGATCGTGATCGCGTCGGCGGGGCCGGTGCCATCCGTGCACGAGAACCCGCGCGCGGTGAACGCGGCCCGCACCGCCGTGGTCAGTGCCTCGTCGGAGCCGTGCGACAGCAGGCGGAAGCGCGCGCCGAGTGCGGCGCGGTGGCTCGCGGCCGCCTCCCAGACGCGGGTGTAGCACAGGGCCGACGGCGAACGGTCGGCAGCGAGCTGTCGTAGTCGCTCGAGGTGATGCAACGACTCGAGCACGCGTGCGGCCGGCGGACCGAAATCGAGCAGGGCGGCGATCTCATTCACGCCGATCGCCTCGAGGCGCTGCACGAGCGGCAGACACGACTCCGGCGTGCCGATCAGGCCGCGCGAGGACGCGAATCGCTCATACAGAAAATCGACGAATTCGGCGCGGTCATCGGGTGCGAGTGCCGCGAGGTCCACCTGCTGTCCCCGGCTCTGCGCGAGTCCCTTCAGCAAGCCGATGTTGTCATTGATGTACGAGCAGAACGGCGCGCGCGCCTCTTCACGGATCGCCGGTTCGTCGTCACCGACAAAGGTATGGATCATCACGCTCACCTGCCCCGCCGCCGGATCGAATCCGGCCGCCGCACGCGCCGCTCGATAGCGCACGATCTTCGCGGCGAGGGCGTCCACGTCCTGATCGAGCAGGTGCGTGAGCAGGTTCGCGCCCGCCGTGCCGGCGCGTTCGAACGAATCCGGATTCGCCGCCGCCGTGATCCACACCGGGCATTCCGGTTGCACCGGACGCGGCAACGGACGGACGCTCACCTGCTGTCCGAGCCCGTTCGGACCGATGAACGGTTCGCCGCGCCAGAGGGCGCGCACGGTGTCGAGCGTGCGATACAGGTGCGCCTGCCGATCGACGTAGTGCGTCGGCGCAAGCGCGAAGTCGTCAGGGTGCCACCCCGCGGCCAGCGAGATGCCCGCCCGGCCGTTCGACAGCGTGTCGACGATCGACCAGTCCTCGACGAGGCGCACCGGATGATGCAGTGGGGCGACGACACTGCCGGCCTGCAGGCGCACGTGCTGCGTGCACATGGCCAGGGCCGCGTGCAACACCGCCGGTGAAGGATACGCGCCGCCGAGGGCGGTGAAGTGGCGCTCGGGAAGCCATATGCTGCTGAAGCCATGCGTGTCGACGTACCGCGCGACGTCGAGCAACAGGCGATACCCGTTGCCAGCCACCGCGTCCGCGTTCGCGGCGAAAAACATGACGCCGAACCGGATCGCGCCCGCTGGGGTGGGCGGCGGCGCGCTGGTGACGGCCGTGGTGCCCGTGACCGGCAACGCCACGGGCGCCGACGCCGGCAGCCAATGCGGCACCGGCTCGAACGGATACGTCGGCGCGTCGGGAACGCGGCCGGCGTCGGGAT
>CANGXK010000357.1 GCA_947457715.1 Gemmatimonadota bacterium | reverse complement strand
GGTGGCGAAGCGCGCGTCACCGAGTGCCTCACCGGGAATCGCTTGCAGATCGGCCTCGGTGAGCCCCCAGTCCGCCGGGCTCAGATCCTCGGCGCCAGGCGGCGGCGTGCCAAGCGGATCGAGCTGCACGGCGTAGTGGCCGTAGCTGCGGATGGCCTGCTGCAGCGAGGCGGCAGCGGCCACTTTCCGGAGGAACGCGACGTCGTAGGTCGCGCCACCGGCCGACGGCGTTGCCGACGAGCCAGTCGCGCCCTGTCCGAACAGCGACTCGGCGATGCGGAAGTACTGGCGCCACGTCTCGTCCACACTAGCGGGGTCGTGACGATAACGCTCGAATTGTTCGGCAAAAATGCCGTCGTTGAAAACGCTCGTGATGGCAGCGGTCATAGCGTTCGAATGTAATGGCGGGGTCACGAAGAGACAGGTGATCCGCCGACTCCGGTGCCCGTCGGGTATGCTCAGTGTGTCGCGGGCACCACGAGGGTGAACACCGACCCTTCGCCGGGGCGCGACATCACCTCGATGCGCCCGCCCAGCATGGTGGCCAGACGGCGGGCGATGTAGAGCCCCAAGCCGGTGCCCCGGTGCCGACCGGCCGGCACGTTCTCGATCTGGGAGAAGGGGCGAAACAGGCGCTGCATGTCGGTGGGCTCGATGCCGATGCCCGAGTCGCGCACGGCACACCGCACGGTGGCGGTTCCATCGGCCAGCGGGGAGCCGCGGGTCACGCGGACCGACACGGCACCCTCCTCGGTGAACTTCACGGCGTTCTGGCAGAGATTGAGCAGGATCTGCCGCACCCGCGCTTCGTCAGTGTGGAGCGTTGGGAGCCCCGGCTCGAGGTCGATGGAAAACTCGATCCCCTTTTCGCGCGCCAGCGGCTCGATGAACGGGTGGAGGGAATCCAGCAGTTCAGGGACACGGACGGTGGCGTTGCGCGGCGTGAGGCGGTCGGCCTCGAGCGAGGCGTAGGTGAGAATGTCCTCGATGAGCGAGCCCAGATGCCGTCCCACGGTGCGGAGCCGCATCACGACGTCCTGCTGTTCGGGCGACAGCGGCCCGAGGATCTGATCCTCCAACAGCTCGCTGTACCCCTCAAGTGCCGTTAAAGGGGTGCGAAGCTCGTGCGATAGTGTCGCCAAAAGGCTGGTTTTAGCGGCGTCGGCCGAGCGGGCGTCTTCGAGCAACCGGGCCTTCCAGAGGGCGAGGGCGGCGAGGTCGGCCATCACCCCGAGCCGCTCCTCGTCGGCCTCGTCGAACTGCGGGTGCCCGGTGTCGCGGGTAATCGAGAGGACGCCGTACAACTGGCCGTTGGCCACCAGCGGCAGCAGCAGGATCGGGCCGATGCCCAGAAGGGGCAACAGTTGGGCGAAGAACGGCGAGCTGGCCTGTGGCGACAGGATGGTGATGGCGCGCAGCTCGTTGGCCACCCGTCCCGTGACCGTGCCTTCGAGCGGGAAGGACATGGAGAGCAGGTCGTTGGTGCGTCCGGCGCAGGCCACATATACGCCATTATCACCACTTAATTCGGCCACTGACGCGCCATTGGCCCGTCCTCGCAACATGGAGAGCTCGCAGAGCGTCTGCAGCACACTCTGGGAATTCGTTTCGGCGGCGAGGGCGCGGGCGACCTGGCGGAGAGCGCTGAGCTCCTCCGTTTTCCGGTAATCGGAATAGAGGAGGTCTTCCGTGCTGGCCGGAAAGTGCGCCGGGTCGTGAGGACTATGCGGACTGGACATCCGGGAACTCTGCACCGCCGCACCTCGCTTGGGGAGCGATGCCTTCAAGAGAATCCAAACGCCCGCGCGACGGCGGCGTCCGCGGCCAGGGGGTCAACGGCCACCCCGACAAACTCTGCGCCCGCTGCGGCCGGCCGTTCAGCTGGCGCAAGAAGTGGGAGCGCGACTGGGAGAGCGTGCGCTACTGCAGCGACAAGTGCCGGATGGGGAAGGGGGCGGGGTGAACGGCGGCTGGCGGAATTAGCGAGGCGCCGGGACGTACTCGACGTCCCGAAGCCCTTCGAAGTCGGCGTCCTGCGTCCAGACGACGGCGCCGAGTTCGCGCGCGGTCGCGTACACGATGCTGTCGGCCAGCGGCAGCTTGTGTTCAAGTCCCAGCGAGGCCGCCCGCAGCGCCAGCGTCGCGTCAAGATCGACGACGCGCCCCTGCTGCATGACGGCGATTGCCTGCAGCGCGTCGCTTTCGCCTCGTTGGCGAGCGATCACCTTGAACACTTCCAGCAGACAGATCGCCGGCGTCACGAGCCGCCGCTCGTCTTCGATGGCAGCGGCAAACTTTTCCGCATTCGCGGTGTCGGCGAAATAGGCGAGCCACGCCGACGAGTCGACCACATTGAACTTGGATCGCGTGACCATGGCGCAACCCTACTCGCGATCAGCGTCACGGTCGACACGACTATCAATCCCGCGCACGAATCCGCGCAGACTCCGCGCGGTCCGCAATGGGATCAGCTCGACGCGATCTCCGTACACGATGGCCTGAACTTTCTGCCCAGGCTCCAGCTGGAGCCGCTCGCGAACGCTCCGCGGAATCACGACCTGATACTTGGGCGAAATCGTGACCACGTCCATTCGTCCCCCGGAAGGCTCATCGATCGACATATCGTTGTACGAAAGGTAGATCGAGAAGATCTATCGGGCAACGCCCCTACTTCATCACCGGCGACGCCCCGCCCGGCCACAGCGGCCCCAACCCCGCCATCAGCTCCGCGATCACGCCAATCCCGTCCCACAGATTGCCGATGCGCAGGTTCTCGTTCGGCGCGTGCTGACTGTTGTCGGCGTTCACCGTGGGCACCGTGATCACCGTGGCCCCGAGCTGCTCCACGAAGTGAAATAGCGGCAGCGACCCGCCCAACATCGGCATCACGAACGGCTCGCGTCCGTATGCGCGCGTCATGAGCGTTTTCACCGCACGTACCGACGGCAGCGTACTCGCCACGCGCACGCTGGTGTAGCCACCACCGCAGCCCATGTACGCGAGGTGGGCGCGATCGGTGCTGCGTGCGGCGGCATTGGGGTCGGTGGCCACGGTGTAGCCGAGCGACACGAGATGACGCGTGACGAGCTCGCAGATGCGCGTCGGTTGCTGGTCGGGCACCAGGCGGAAGTCGATGGACACGCTGGCACTGGTGGGCACGGCGTTGGCCGCCCCGCCACCCACTTCGCCGGTGCGAATGCCGCGGATGTTGAGCGCGGGGAGCATGATGCGCTC
>CANGXK010000356.1 GCA_947457715.1 Gemmatimonadota bacterium | reverse complement strand
CGTCCACGAACGTCAGCACCCCCTTCGCCCGCGCCATCGCAATCAGTTCCTTCACCGGCAGGATCTGTCCGGTGAGGTTCGTGATGTGCGTGATCTCCATCACGCGCGTGCGCGGCGTGATCGCGGCGGCGAACGCATCGACGATCAGCTGGGGGTCCGTGCACGGCACGGGAAACGACACCTCTTTCACCACGATGCCATCGCGGCGCGCCCGCTGACGCCAGGCGTTCAGCATCCGGCCATAGTTCTGATTGCTCACCACCACTTCATCGCCGCGCTTCAGGTCGATGCCGAAGATGAGCGTTTCGAGTGACTCCGAGGCATTGCGCGTGATCGCCATTTCGTTCGTGTCGCAGCCGAACTCGATGGCCAGTTCACGCCGCACAATCTCGATGCGCGGCTCGAGCGTCTGCCACATGTGAATCACCGGCAGTTCGTTCGAGAACCGCAAGTCGCGCTCGAGCTGCGCCATGACGTGCGACGGCGCCGGCGAGCACCCGCCATTGTTCAGATTGATCCAGGTGCGATCGAGATCGAAGGCCCGTTGAATCGGCTCCCAGAAGTCTTCGTCGGCGGCAAACGCCGCCGCTTGGGCCTCGTCGCCTCGCCACGCCGGCGCCGACGGGTCGAAGAGCGCGACGCCGCGATCCCGGGCGACATCGGAAGCGTCGATCAGGCGGCGAATCGCCTGGGGCGAGAAGCGCGGCGAAAGCGCGGCGGCAAGGCTGGGCAGGGCGGTTGCCCCAGCCACGGCAGAGACGAAGAGTCGGCGATCCATCCCGCAACTTGCGACCAAAACCCACGAGGCGCGAGGGGGGAAGTCCCGGCATGCCATCCACCGACACGCGACCGGTGTGCCTAGAACATCGAGCGGAGCCCGAAGCTCAACGTGCGGCCGGCGGTGACCGTCGCATTATCTGGAGCGCCACGCTGCACGTTCAGCAGATTCTCACCGCCGACGAGCGCCGACAAATCCCCGCGCAACCGATAGCTCGCATTGGCCCGCCAGCGCGTCACGCCGCTGTAGTTGAGCCAGTAGCGCCGCAGCAGGGGCCCCCCGACATCATACTCGCGTGACGTATTGGCGAGCGCCTCGCCGATTGCCGTCCGGTCGTAACCGACCCAGTCGTCCGCCCGCGTGGCCGTGGTGCTCAGACTCCAGCGCCCGGTGGACCACGACGCCGACAGGCTCAGCGTGGATGCCGGCACGTCGAGCATGCGATCACCCACCCGCAACTCACCGCGGTAGCCCGTCGCCGTCTGCGCCACGCGGCTGTCCACCAGCGACAGTGTACTCGCAAGTTGGAGACGGCGACGACGCACTGTGGCCTGCAACTCCCATCCGCGGTTCGTGATCGCCCCGACATTCTGCAACGTATAGGAAAGGTTGCGCACCACCCGCCCGTTGGCGGCGATGCCGGTCGACATCGCCCCCACCGGCTGGATCAACCCGGTCGCGTCCTGATCGAACCGCGTGACGTGGAACGACAGCCCATGCGCCATGACCAGATCGGCGCCGACCTCGAGCCCGGTCTGCTCTTCGGGCTGCAGACCCGCCGTCGACGATCGAGTGCCCTTCCCCATCCACGAGGTGCCGCGCGCCAGCGTGCGCGCCGGCCGGATTCCCGTGCCGAAGGCGCTGCGCAGCTTCAGGACGGCCGGTCCGTAGTCCCGCACGTAGGCCGCGCCGAGCATGGGCAGCAGCGCGTGCTGCACCTCGGCCGTCGCGCCACCGGTACGCTCGGCACGGCCACCGGCCGACAAATACCAGCGATCGTGCCAGGAGAGCATCGCCTGGGCCGACACACCGGCGTTGTTGATCCAACTCTGCGCGAGTCGCAGCGGTAGCTGCCCCGAGGCGATCGCGGGGGGCAGCGCGCCACCCCCGGGACGATTGAGCGGCGCGTTCGCGACCTCCGACGTCACATCTCGCGTAATCGCTTGCTCCGCGGCGAACGTCACGGCGAGGAACGCGCCCTCGGCCACATCGAAGCGGCCGACGGAGCGCAGACGCAGCGTCCCCCGGTCCGCCGTACCTTCGCCTTCTCCCAACGTGCTGGTCGTCGTGACCGGCGTCGGCAGCGATGCCGCGGACAGTCCCTGCAGTCGATAGCCATCCATTCCGGCGATGACCGTGTGCGTCCAATGCAGATTCGGCATGACGGCCACCGTGCCGCCCACCGTGTACTGCGACAACGCCTGACCGGTGGCGCTGTCACCAGCGAAGGGGACGTATCCCGTCGAATCCAGCGGCGGCCGTGCGCCAAAGAGCAAGCGCGTGCTGGCGTTGGCACGCTGTGCGGAAAAGCGCGCGGTGCCCGTGAAGACGGCGTTCGAGCGAACCACGCGCACGTCGGCGTCGGCCAGTAGTCGCTGCTCCGACGCGCCCGGCACGTAGGCGCCTACGGTACCGACATTGAATCCCAAGCCGAGGCTGCGCGAACTGCTGCCGGTGCGGAACGAGAGCCCATGATCCTGCACGAACGCATCACGCGGCGCGTACGCCGTGGCCGACAGCCCCGCCGACGTGGATAACTGCACGACCGAGGCGCCGGTTGGCGTGCCATCGTGACGCGTGAGAATGTTCACCACGCCGCTGATCGCATCGGCGCCGTACAACGCGGCTCCCTGGGGACCACGAATGACCTCGATGCGCTCGACGCGCGACGGATCGAGCTGCGTCACGAGCAGCGGATTCGCCACTTCGATCCCGTCGAGATAGACCTTTGGCGCACTGACACCGAACGAGCTGGCGCCGCGAATGCTGCCGTAACGCGCCGACAACGTGCCGGCGCTCGCGGTCCACGACCACACGCCGGGCACGGCCAGATCGAGCGCCTCCCCAAGGGTGCCGACGCCCTGGCGCGCCAGTGTGGCTCCTTCGATCACGTCGAGCGCATACGGCGATCCGCGCTGTGGTGCGCCGTCGGGCGATCCGGTCACCACCACGCGATCGAGCACGCTGGCGCGCCGTGACGTGGGGCTCGCGGTGCCGCTCGCCAGCATCGCCGACGTGCCGCTCGCATGGCCATCCGCCACGGCACCGGCACGCGACGGGGCGAGCACGACCTGCGTGGTGCCGAGCACGATCGAGCGCAACGCGGTGCCGGCAAGCAGCGACTCGAGCACCGCACCGACTGGTACGCGGTCGAGGGTCAGACAGACGCGTCGTCCCGGCGGCAGGAACTCGGCGCTATACGACAGCTCGATTTTCGCGATGACGGCCAGTCGGTCGAGCGCCTCACGCAGCGACGCAT
>CANGXK010000355.1 GCA_947457715.1 Gemmatimonadota bacterium | reverse complement strand
GTGGCTTGCTCATCGCCAAGCTGCCGTTCCGCGTGCCCACCGAGCCCATGGTGGCGGCGCAGTGCGAAGCGATCGAAGCGCGCGGCGGCAACGCGTTCGTGGAGTTCATGCTCCCGCACGCGTCGTTGCGCCTCAAGCAGGGCTTTGGTCGGCTCATCCGGACGGCCACCGACTCCGGCGTGGTCGTCATCAGCGACCCACGCGTGGTCACCAAGCGCTACGGGCGCGATTTGCTGAATGCGCTGCCGCCGGCGAAAAGAGTGACGGGACCGTGGGGTACGGTACGGGATGAGGTGTCCCGGTTCTATGCGAGCGACCGGACGACGCGGTAGGTTCTTGTAGGCTCCACTCACGCCCCACGAACTCGGGACTTACGACTTCCTATGCATACTCCGTCAAAGATCGTCTGCGTTGGCCGTAACTACGTCGCCCACGCCCGTGAAATGGGCAACGACGTGCCCACAGAGCCAATGTTCTTCCTCAAGCCGCCGTCGTCGATCATCCGCGATGGCGATGCGATCGTGTTGCATCCGATTTCGACGCACATCGAGTTCGAAGGCGAGATCGCTTTGGTGATTGGCAAGCGGCTCACCAAGGCCACGGAAGAGGAGGCGATCGCCGGCATCGCCGGCATCGTGGCGCTCAACGACGTGACCGCGCGCGATCTGCAGCGCAGCGACAGCCAGTGGTCGCGGGCCAAGGGTATGGACACCTTCTGTCCGATCGGTCCGGAAAGCGCGGCGCCGGCCGATTTGTCGGGGATCACGCTGATCACCCGCGTGAATGGTGTGGAATGCCAGCGGGCCACGGCGGCCGACATGGTATTCCCGATCCCGATGCTGCTCTCCTTCATCTCGCAGTTCATGACCCTCGAGCCCGGCGATATCGTGGCCACCGGCACCCCGGCTGGAACGAAAGCCCTGCATCCCGGCGACGTGGTCGAAGTGGAACTGGTGGGGCTCAGCATCGTGTCGAATCCCGTGGTCGCGGGCACCTGAGCCGGAATTCAGGGTATCTTTCCGGATATGTCCACGATTCCCCCGTCCCGCGATCGCCAGGCTGCTGGCGGTGACCGGCCGCCGGCACCGCCGGTGGGGGGATCGTCGGCGCCTGAGTCGACCAGAAAGCGAACGGCGCTCAGCGCCCGCGCCCGTTCGGGCGGTGCGGTGCGCGAGAAGCAGCGCTCGTCTCGGGCCGTGCTCATGGCGGTGGGTATCCACGTCGTGGTCGGCGCCGTGCTGGTGCAGGTGCTCACCTTCGGACACGGCATCCCCTCGTGGCTCCGCTTTGGCGCCAACGAGCAGCCACTCGAGGAGCGACTTACCTACGTCGCCCCGCGCGAGCAGGCGAAGCCGGTGGCGCAGGTCAAGAAGCAGCCCACCACCAAAAGAACGACCACCACGCGACCGTCGGTGACCACGCCGTTCACGTCGGCCCCCGACGTGGTGTCGGCCCCGTCGGCGCCGCGCGACACGGGCAGCGGTGCCGCCGTTGGGCAGGGAGACGGCAGCGGCATTGGCGCCGGCGATCCCAACGTGCGTGGCGTGCGGCCCGGCTATTTCGACGGCCGCGTGTGGCGTGATCCCGTGGTCGTGGGCAATGCGGGCGGTGGCGGCGGTGGCGATCGTGCCGACAACCTCGACAGCATCATGGGCTTCATGCTCACGCAGGCGGCCGACTCGCTCGACTCGCTGAACCGCGCGCAAGGTCGCACGGGGCGGAAGCCCGGCGACTGGACCCGCACCGGCAAGAACGGCGAGAAGTGGGGCTGGGATAGCCAAGGCATTCGGTTGGGTAAGGTCATGATCCCGAATGCGCTGCTGGCGCTGCTACCACTCAACGCCGCCACGGCGGGGCGCATGAGCGGCAACATGACGCAGATGGACGCCGAGCGCCGGCTGGCCGCGTCGCGCAGCGACATCATGCGCATGTCTGAGCGCGGCATGGGCGAAGCGGACTTCCGCAAGATCGTGAACGAGCTGCGCGATCGTCGCGAGAAGGAGCGTCGCGATCGCCTGAAGGCGCCAAGCGCCACGGTGGCCGCGCCCGTGAAGAGCGGCGGCGACCGGTAGGACGGCGGGGCGACGCTAGCGGGAGCGCCGAACGATGCGTTCTCGGATCCACCGCGCGAGGTCGTCTTCCGAGAGCGTGTCTCCCGCCAACGCGGTCATGGCCTGCACCACATCCGGTTCGGTCGCGTCGAGTTCCTTGCCGTTCAATCCGAGAAAGATGACGGCGGTCAGAAAGGCGATGCGCTTGTTCCCGTCGCTGAACGCGCGCGCCGTGGAGAGTCCGAAGGCGTAGGACGCGGCCAATTGGACTTACCCCGAAAACGTGGACGCGTATTTGAAAGGAACTACGCGGACCTCCATGCGGATCCTTGCGTTCAACACTCGGGTCGCGGTGATCGACCAGATCCCCCCATCCACCACCAGACCCGCGCCGCGGTGACTTCCCCACCTGGGCCCAAGTCAGATTAATGAAGGATGCATTGCAGTCTATTTCCTTTCACCGAAAGCAAGGAGCGCCACCATGCCCCGGCACACCGCTCTGCGCGTAGCCATACCGCTACTCTGCCCTTTGGCCCTGCTTGCGTGCGGCACCGGTACTGGTCCGGCCGCAGCCCCTGTATCCACCAGCATCATCACCCCCGATACACCAGCCAGTTCGCACGTCAGCTTCGACATCGAAAGTGACAAGGACAATCTGGCAATTTCACCATTCATTTACGGGATCAATTCCCATGATTTCTCCGGCAGGCCCGCCAATATTCCGCTCACCCGTCTGGGTGGGAATCGCTGGTCAGCCTATAACTGGGAAAACAACGCCAGCAATGCCGGAACTGATTGGCAGAACCAGAACGACAGCTATCTGTCCTCCAGCGACGTGCCCGGTGCAGCGGTAACCGGCCCCATCGATGCCGCGTTTTCCCATAATGCCGGGGTGTTGCTCACCATTCCGATGATCGGGTATGTCTCCGCCGACAAGGCCGGCAATGGCGATGTGGGCAACACGCACGCGTATCTGACCACGCGCTTCAAGCTCGGCAAAGCGGCCAAGGGAGCGGCGTTCCTTCTGCTGCCCAATACCGCTGACGCGTCGGTCTCTCAGGATGAATTCGTCAATTTCCTCGACAAGAGATACCCGGGCGCTCGTACCGATGCCAGCAAGACGCTGCTCTACTCGCTCGACAACGAGCCCGATCTGTGGTCCTCGACCCATAATCGCATCCATCCCACCTCCGCCACCTATGCCGAAATGGTGAGCAAAACCAT
>CANGXK010000354.1 GCA_947457715.1 Gemmatimonadota bacterium | reverse complement strand
TCGTCCACCTCGGCCGAGGTCGGACGCAACGCGGTGACTGCGGCGCGCGTGACCGGTGCGCCCTTGAGAGCGGTGCCGAGCATGCGCTCCACGCTGCGCAGGATCTCGTCGATGTTCTCCACCTGCAGCAACGTCGACTTCACTTCCTTCGCCTTGTCTCGATAGGCCGAGGCGAGATCGCTGCACTCGGCAGACTTCGGCTTCTCGGTGAGCGATCCGGCCGGCTGGTTGCGACAGGCCGCGTACAGCCGCGTGAGCTCGAAGGTGTCGTAGCGCACCGGCGTGCCATCGGTCGTGGCGAGGGCGTTCCAGCCAAAGACGTCGTCGATCACGCCATTGCCATCGTCGTCCTTGCCGTTGCCGACGACCTCGCGCGGGTTCTTCCAGAGCACGCGGGCGAGCCGCGTGTGGGCCGTGTCGACGCCACCGTCGATCACCGCCACCACGACCCGACGCTGCGGCTGGCGCGAGGCCAGCAGTTCACGGATGGCCCGCTCGGAGCCCACGCCCATCACCTGGTCGGTGTCATAGTCGAGCCGCTGCCAGTCCGACCGCGCCGTGTCGGACGCCACCGGAGCTGGTGGTGGCGGCGCGACCTGGATCGGTGCCTGCAGGACCGGCTGCAGGACCGGCTCGGGGGCTGTCGAGACACCGCGCGATCCGCGCGCACAGGCGCCAAGCAGCACGACGCTCGAGAGCAAGAACGCGAACGGTCGCGCGGGAAACACGGGGAGTGATCTACTCTGCATCGGTCGTGGTGGTCGAGTCGGTGATCGAGTCGGTGGTCGGCGGCACTGCGCGCTGGGCGCGCTGATCGGGTGCCCATAGACGATAGCCGATGCCGCGGACGCCCGCGAATTTCGCGGCGCTGCCGACGTTCGTACCCCGACGCCGGAGAATGCTCCGCGGAGAATGCTCCGCGGTCAGCGGCCCGTGCCCACTCCATCGCACCAGAGCACGTTCCGCGTCACCTGCGTGCGCGGGCGCCACGCCGGCGTGTCGTACGCGTTCACGATCGGCGCATCGGGCGGTGCCGCGTCGAACCGGTATGCGGTGAGTTGCTGCAGTTCGACCGGATGACTGCGGCCGCGGCCCTGGAACGGCTTCTGCCAGTTGATCGCGCACACGCGATCGATCAGCGACAACCCCGGCGTGATTTCCCGGAAGGTGGTCGCCACGGCCACCGTGCGAATACCCTGGAGCCGGCGTGGCAGCCGATCGGGGCGGCTCATCTCGAGCTCCATGCGGCGCAACTGCGCCGTGGCGCTGTCGAGAAAGAAGGTGCCGTGCACATCGGGGGATCGCAGCTTGTCGGCGGCGCGGACCTCAAGCCGTACCCACGTTTCGGCGCCTTCGGTCACGATGCCACCGAAGCGGAAGCAATGGTTGGCGATGAACGACGGCGCGGCGATATCGGAGAGTACGGGAATCGCCATGGTGGTTTCGGTGCGGCCGCCGGGGCCGCGCTGGTCCCGCACCACGCGGCCCGGTCGATACCCGCCCAATGATGTGCTCTCGGCCACCAGCGTATCGACCGCCTGCACGAACACCGCGCTGTCGGCGAGCGCCGCCAGCACGCGCTGCGTGGCGTAGCGAAAGGGATATTGCGACGTGAGCAGGCGGAACTGATCGGCGTTTTCCCGCAGCAACGCCACGACGTCGTACACGGCGGGCTCACGGGTCCGATCGGGCATGCCGGGCGTGGTGCATACTTCGCGGGGCCGCACCACCATGCCAGAGAGCTGGACGGGAATCTGGACCAGCGTGATGGCCGCCGTGGTCACGATCCCGGCCTCGATCACGACGCGACCCCGATACGGGGCAAAGCCGATGCGACGCACCGCGATGTCGTAGCCACCGGTGGGCAGGGCGATGATCGTGGCGCGACCCCCCGCGTCAGTGAACCGTTCGACGGTGCGCTCGGGAAGGGCGACGACGGCGTACGGCAGCGGCACCCCGGTCTGCTGCGCCGTCACCGTGACCGAGAGCGTGCCGATCCCCTGCGCGGCCATCCGGCCCGGTGCGAGTAGCCCGGCACCGATCAGCGCGGCACCGAGCAGCACGGCCGCGAGCCGCGCGACCCTGCCGACCATCACACGAATGTGGTGCTGCAGCGGGAGCGAAGGCAGCGGGAAAGGGGGCATCAGACCGGCATCGGGGAGTAACTACGGAGTTTCCAGTAGATGCTGAAGCATGGGAGACGGCATCGACGCTGTCAACGGCCGCGGTTCGCCGGTCAGGGTTCGCCGGGCCGTCTAGCGCGTGCGCGAACGCAACGGCGTGCGGCGGGACCCGTGCCGGTCGTAGACACGCTGCGCACTCCCGGATTGCTGCGCCATGAGCTTGATGGCGTGCATGCGGTCCCGCGCAAAGGCGTAGGCCGTTTCGTGGTGCACGATGGGCAGCGGATAGTCGCGGCCGATGATGCATCCGGTCATCTGCTGCATCAGGAGCGGCGTGCGCTCGGGGCGAATGAGATCGGCGTCGGAGAGGGCGGACAGCTCGGGCACCCACCGTCGTACGAACGCACCGGATGCGTCATGCTCCTCGGCCTGCTTGTACGGATTGTAAATGCGAATCGTGTTGATGCCCGTCGTCCCCGACTGCATCTGACACTGCGTCCAGTGAATGCCCGGCTCGTAGTCGGTGAACCAGCGTGCGAGGATCGGGCCGGTGTGTCGCCAATCGAGCCAGAGATGATAGCTCGCGAAGCTCATCACCATCGCGCGCATGCGGAAGGTGAGCCAGCCGGTGACGCGCAGCGATCGCATGCACGCATCCACCAGCGGGTAGCCGGTCTGTCCGTCGCGCCACGCCTGCAACCGGTCCAGATCCGGCTCGCTGGGCCGCACGCCGTCGAAGACCGGTGCGTAGTGCATGGACTCGAGGCGCGGCTCGTCTTCGAGCTTCTGGATGAAATGACAGTGCCAATGCAAGCGTGACGCAAAGCTCACGAGACTCTGCGTCCACTGAGCGGCGTCTGGTTCGCGACCTGTCGCGTGGTCATCGCGCAGTTCGCGGGCGCGCCGCCGCGCGGCCTGATACGCCTGACGAACGGACATCGTACCGAAGGCCAGCGCGGTCGAGATGCGGCTGCATGACGCCGGCGCCTCGTTGGGACTCGACATCGCCCGTCGATAGTCCTGGCCGCGCGCCGACAGAAACGTCTGCAGCATGTCGTGGGCACGCGCCTCACCACCACCGTGCCACTCGGCCCACGCGGGCGCGACCACTGGTGCCGGGGCCCGGCGCATGTCGAGCGGCAAGGCCTGCCAGGCGGCATCG
>CANGXK010000353.1 GCA_947457715.1 Gemmatimonadota bacterium | reverse complement strand
CTGCACAGTACTCAGTTTTCTGGCAACAGGCGTCAGACTGGGTATAGTGGTCAGAGTCGAGCAGCGACAGTGCTCAGTGTCGAGAATTTCCTGACTGCGTGTGCGGCGGCGGGGATTCGTTGGGGCGACGGCGCGCGACGACCTTGGGAACCGTCAGCTCCACGAAACCCGCTCGGTACTGAGGACTGTTGCTGCCGAACTCTGACCGCTATACCGATCAGAATTCTGACGCCAGTTCACTGAGCACTGAATCCGCGAAAATCAGCCACATCGCGCCTCACCCGAACCATCTCCGCCGTCACTCCAGCTCCTTCCCCTGCGTATTCGGGATCACCGACCACGTCAGCGCGGCCAGCAAGTACGCCGATCCCGCCACCGCGAACGCCGCCTGAAAACCGCGTGACGTGGCGAGCGACCCCACCGTAAACGGCGCCGCCGCACTGGCGATGCGTCCGATGTTGTACGTGAATCCCTGCGCCGAGGCGCGGATTTGCGTGGGGTACATCTCGGCCGTGACCGCGCCGAAGCCACTGAAGAAACCGGTGCCGAAGAACGCCACGAACGGGCCGAGCAACAGCAACAACAACGGGTTCGACAACGAGCCGTACAGCGGCAGCAGCACGCTCGCGCCAAGCAGGTACACCACGTACACCTTCTTGCGGCTCAACACGTCGGTGATGTACCCAAACGACACGTAGCCCAGCCACATGCCCAGCTGCATGAACACCACCAGCTTCGACATCGTGGCGGTGCTGAGGCCGATGCCCCCCTGCGTGGCGGGCAGCGACAGATACGCCGGGATCCACCCGTTCATGCCCCACCAGCCGAACAGCGTGCAGGCATTCATGAACGTGACGGCCGCCGTACGCTTGAACATCGCGCCGCGGAAGATGTCGAACACCGAATGCGCTCGCGGCGCATTCGGCCGCGCGGCGGCTCCCGACCGCTCGGCCGCAAGGCGCGCCGCGTTCAGCGCTTTCCAGGCGTCGGGTTCTTCCACGCTCCGGCGTACCCAGAGCGTGAAGAAGGCTGGCAGGATGCCGATGAAGAACACCGCGCGCCATCCGTACACTGGCAGTACGAATCCCACCACGGTGGCCGCTGCCGCAAATCCGATCGCCCACGCGCTCTGCATAAACGCCAACGCGCGCCCACGATACTTGGCGGGCCAACTCTCCGACACCAGCGCCGCACCGCTGGCCCACTCGCCGCCCATGCCGAGCCCCAACAGGGCGCGGAAGAAGGCGAACTGCCAGAACGTGTTCGACAAGCCGCAGGCGGCGGTGAACACAGAGTACAACAGCACACTGGCAATCATCGAGCGCGTGCGGCCGTAGCGGTCGGCCACCCATCCGAAGAACAGGCCACCCGCCGCGCCGCCCAGCAGCGTGATCGACCCCAGCGCGCCAGCCTGTGCCTTCGTGAGCCCCAACTCGGCGATCACCGCCGAGAGCGTGAGCGAGAAGAGCATCACGTCGAAGGCATCGAGCGCCCAGCCCATGGCGGCGGCGATCAGCGCGCGGCGAGCCTGCGACGGGGCGACGCGCCACCAGCCCATCAGGCCGGCGTCGGAGACGGTGAAAGCGGTCGGGCTGGCGGAGGAGGCAGGCATGGCGACGAAGCTACTCGCCGGCACGGCGACACGTCAGGGCGACACGTCAGAGCGACTCGTCGGGACGACCCCGTACGCGAGTACGGCGAAACCCTGACAGTCAGCGCACAACCTACACCATAACCATCGCGTACCACCTTTCCTCATTTTCAGGAGTTCTTGATGCGTACATATCGCTCGTCGTTGATCCTTGGCGCCCTCTTGGCCTGCTCGGCGCCGTTCGCCAGTCCACTGGCCGCTCAGGCCGCGCCGGAAGGCCGCTGGCTGGTGCGGGTGCGGGCGCTGTCGCTGACCACCAACAACGGCTCCGATGCCATCGTGTCGCTTGGCGTGCCGGATAACGCGATCACCGTGAGTGACAAGGTATTCCCCGAGTTCGACATCACGTACTTCCTCACGAAGCATATCGCGGCGGAGCTGGTGCTCACCTACCCTCAGCAGCATGACGTGAAGCTCAGCGGCACGAAGATCGGCACGTTCAAGCAGCTGCCACCGACGCTGCTGGCGCAGTATCACTTCCTTCCCGAAGGCACCGTGCGTCCGTATGCCGGCGTCGGCGTGAACGTCACGTTCATTTCCGACGTGAACCTCGCCGTGCCGGGTGTCGGCAATCTCGACCTCGAGTCCAGCTCGATGGGCATGGCCGGCCAGCTCGGCGCCGACATCAAGGTGGCACCGCGCGTGTTCCTGAACGTCGATGTGAAGAAGGCGCTGATCAGCTCCGATGTCACCCTTGGCGCAGCGACCATCTCGGCCGTACGCGTGCATCCGTGGCTGGCCAGCGTGGGCTTGGGCTTCCGTCTGTAGTCGGTCGCTCGTCGGGAACTAGTCCAGCACGTGTTTCGCAAACGTGGCCGCGTCGGTATTCGCGCCACACACCACTATGCCAACGCGCTTGCCCTCGAGCCGTTGGCGTAGTGGGTACATCAGCGCCGCCAGCGCGGCGGCACCGGCCGGCTCGACCACGAGCTTGGCCGCGCGGAAGGTAAGCCGCATGGCCTCGCGGATCTGATCGTCGCTCACCAGCACCACCTCGTCGACGAATCGCCGGTTGAGCGCGTACGAGTACGGCTCGCAACGCGGTGCGCCGAGCGAATCGGCGATCGTGCGCACGGCGTCGATCGACTGCGGTGATCCCGCCGCGAAGCTGCGCGACATGGTGTCGGCGCCTTCGGGTTCGACCACGTACACCGCCGTGCCCGGACTCATCTGCTTCACGGCGCAGGCCACCCCACCGGTGAGTCCACCGCCACCGGCGGCCACGATCACGGCGTCGAGTTCATCGCCCGCGGCACACACCTGATCGATGAACTCCATGCCCACACCGGCCGTCCCGAGCGCCGTCTTCGGGCCCTCGTATGGATGCACGAACGTGCGTCCCTCGCTGGCCTCGATTTCCTTCACGCGCGCGAATGCGGCGTGCACGTGCTCCACCAGCTCCACGGTGGCGCCCAGTTCACGGCACACCTGCACGCGGAAAGCGTTCGCCGTTTTGGGCATCACCACCGTGGCGGTGGTGCCGAGCACGCGCGCCGAGTAGCCGAGTGAGATGGCGTGATTGCCGGCGGAGACGCCGACCACCCCGCAGGAAAGCGCGTCGGCGTCGAGATCGAGCATGACCGACAGCGCCCCGCGCGGCTTGAAACTGCCGGTGCGCTGGAACAGTTCTTCCTTGAGCCACACGCGCGTGG
>CANGXK010000352.1 GCA_947457715.1 Gemmatimonadota bacterium | reverse complement strand
TTCTCGAGCACGTAGTAGTAGCGCGAGCCCGCGCGGTCACCCGAGTACAGCGTATTGCTGATCGCGCTCTTCTGCGTACGCACCGAACCGGTCAGGCGAACGCGAAGGTCGGTGTTCAGCTGACGGTCGAAGCCGAGCTTGGCCATCAGTGCCGGTGCGCGATCGGCCGGGCGCATCGTGTTGCCGCGAATCTCCCCGTTGGTGATCGCGATGACACCCATCAGGCCTTTGTGGCGGAGCTGCGCCTCGGCGCCGACTTCCGTCGTGAACGCGTCCATGATCGCGTTGCCGACGAACGGGTTGTACAGCGCCATTCCGTTGTCGGTGCGACGGAAGTGGAAGTCACCGTAGTTCACTTCGAAGTGACCGATCTTGAGCGTCGCGTACTTCATGAGCGTGTTCAGCGCGGGCAGGTCGATCGGCGATTCATCGATCTGAATGAAGCCGTCCTTTACCCATGTTTCATTGTGGTGCCGAGCCGACAGGTACGACGTGAGCTGCACACGGATACCCTTGGCGAGCTGCGCATGCATGTACAGGTTGGCCGTCGCGTTGTTGAAGCCATTGCCCATGGTCATGAGGCGGTTGCGATTCGTGTTCGCGACGCTGCCGGCATTGCCCGGCGACGGGTTCACGGCGCCGACGAATAGGGAATCGGCCGTGTTCTCATGGCGCAGTCCCTGAAACTGCTGCGTGAAGGCCGCGCCCCACGCCAGTTTGAAGCCCGTGTACGCGACGCCCGCTTCTTTCGGGGCTTCGAAGACGTTGATACCGCGCGCATCGGTTGCCCGGAGGTACTGGATCGACACCGGAGGCTGCGTCGGCGTCTTCGCACTGTCCGTGTTCACGGCGGGCTGTGCGCCGGCGGGGGTGAGCGCAACGCTTAGCAGCGAGAACGCCATAAGGGCGGGAAGTGTTTTCATAGAGAGGTCTGGGAAGAAGAGCGATGCCGACCGGAGTGTCGATCAGTGTTGAAGCAGAAGGTCGAACTGTACGGTGACGGCGTCGCCAACTTTGAGGGTGCCCAGCATCAGACGGGGCGGTTGTACGCCCCACTCCGTCATCTTCACTGGGACCTTTCCGGTCACGCGCAACGCGCCATCGGCGCGCGCGAACTGTACCGGTACCGCAATCGGGTGCGTTTGCCCGTTCATCGTGAGCGTACCCTGAACGGTGCCGCTCACCGGCGTACCCTTCATCAGGTTGTAGCCTGACAGTGTGAACGTGATCTCGGGGTACTTCGTCGCGACGAGTGCCTTGCGCATATGCTCGTTCATCGTGCCGTTCCGGCACTCGAGCTTTTCGACAGGAAATGTGACTTCGAGTGAGCCCGCAACTTTCCGTCCGTCGAGGACCGCGTCGGACACGCCGGTCTCCGCATCGATCTTCGACTCGATCTGCTCTGCGGTGCAGGTCCAGGCGCGAACCGTCGACGTGCCGTCAAACCACAATCGGCTGCCGTTGGCGAGTGTCATACGCTCCGCGGGGCGGGGCACTGCCGCCGTCAGCAGCGCGACGGCGGCAGCGATAGTGAGATGCGAAACGCGAAGGCGTGGCATCATGGTGACTCCATTTCAGTGAGAGCAGCGCAGCGTCGTGCGCCGGTGTTCGTATACTCACCACGTGTATCGACTCTTATGGTCAGGGCGATCCGGAGTGTTTGTGGTGATCCGGCACGACGTATGTCGTGAGTTCCCCTACAGGGTGCCGCCGGCCGGTGACGTCTCGGCGCTCGTGGCCGTGTTGCCAACGCCCGTCAGCGTGAGCGTGGTGGTGCCGACAATCGGCATGCGGCTCGTGATCCGGACCGGCATGTGGCAGCCGGTCATGTCCAAATTGATTCGGATGGCGCCGGCGCCCTGAAAGCGCTTCGGGTCGCGCACATGCATGTCGAGGATGCGCGTGCGGAAGACTCCCGCCGGCGTATCCACCATTTCCTCGCCGCGCAGGTGCACGACGGTCGGGTTGCGCGCGGCGTCAAAGTGACGGGAGAACGTGAAGGTGCCGTCCTGTTCGAGCGGAAGACTGCGCAAGAAGTACATGAACGACAGTTCGTCCAGCGGCAATGGCGTCGCGAGCGCCTGAGAAGCGCCGTTGTTCCGCGTCCAGGTGCTGGAGTTGGCGTCGATCTCGACGGTCTCCTGATCGCGCGACAGCGGGTGCCTTTCGGTTTTTTCGAATCGCGTGGTCGCGAAGATCGTCGGATCGATCCATGACGTGGTGCGGTCGATGGCCTTGATCGGCCCACGCTGCGCCTGCATCACGAACACCAGTCGCCACGTGAGGGTCCCGCGCTCCATCACCGGACCTTCCACCCGCATCTGTCCCTGACCGACATTGCCGGCCCGGGAGACGTTCACGCGATAATCGAGCACCTCGCCCATCGCGAAGGCCGGCCGACTTGGCACGCTTAACGCGGCGGCCAGCGCCGGCGTGATCACCGGCGTGACTGCCGGAGAGGGCCCGGGGCCCCGTGCGGGCGGTCCTCGTTGCGCGGTCTGAGCGGTCAGAGCCCTTGGGCTCGCGGCGATAAGAGCCGACACGACGACCAGCGCCGCCAGCGAGGCGGCGGGCGCGGACGGGATACGGCGACGGACGAATGAGGCAAGTAGCATTGCGTGGAAGCCTCGCCGATCGGTCGCTCCAGCATCAGCAGGAAGACCCCCGTCTTTCGTCGGGATTCCCACCACACGGGTTGGTGGGCCT
The DNA here is from genome assembly GCA_947457715.1 of Gemmatimonadota bacterium. Next base: position 604 of record CANGXK010000352.1, on the reverse strand, counting down.
GAGCACGTCCGCCGTTGCTGCACCACCGTGAGATCGAGCGCCGTGGCGCGGCGCTCGGTCGGCGCCGAACCACGAGCCCCGTCGCTTACGCGATCGCGACCGGCTTCCGGGCGCGCACGAACGCCGCCATGAACCTCCCGTCGATCTGCTCGAGATTCGCCTCGACATCGACACCACTTTCCTGCAAGAACTGACGGGCGTCTTCGCTGCGATAGAAGCGGGTCGGTTCGACGGACGCGTCGACGAAGCCGACCTCCGTGAGCAGGCGCGTGAATTCGGTCTCTTCGAGGGCGCCCGCCACGCAGCCGACCCACAACTCCATGTTGCGGCGCACCGCCTCCGGTACGTCACCGCGTACGACCACATCGCTCACCGCGAACCGTCCACCCGGCTTCAACACACGAAACGCCTCGGCCAGCACCTTACGCTTGTCCCCCGACAGGTTGATCACGCAGTTGGAGATGATCACATCGACGCTCGCGTCGGGCAGCGGGATCGACTCGATCTGTCCCTTGAGGAACTCGATGTTCGCAATGCCCACCTCGGCGGCGTTCCGGCGGGCGAGGGCGAGCATGTCATCGGTCATGTCGAGGCCATACGCTTT
>CANGXK010000351.1 GCA_947457715.1 Gemmatimonadota bacterium | reverse complement strand
CTGGGAGAGCCGGATCGATACGCATCTTGGCGATCCCTGGCCGCGTCGGGCGCGCGAGCTGTTGTCGGTTGATCACTCGCCGGCCGATCAGCATTTGGATCGCATCTTGAGCCCCACGCTCTTCGGGACACCGACCAATCGCCGGATCTTCCGCGGCATGGTGTATGTGACCGACACCGATTCGTGGCAGCGCATCTTCCAGCTCGTCTCGGAGAAGAGTCGCTGGGACCTGAGTGATGCCGAAGTGGGACGCTACATGGCGCGTTCGTTCGACTACATCGTGGATCTGTTCAATCATTGGGACACCAGCGACGCCTTCCGCTTCGACCCGTCGGGCGACGGTCCACTGCGCGACGCGAAGAAGGTCCGTCGTCAGGCGAAGCGTGAAGGAGGCGATGTCCGGGCGGCGCTGGAGGCCGATCGCATGTTCGGCATGCCGGTGACCGACCTCCGGCATGCCGCTTCACTGCCGACGCCGCTGTTTACTGCGCGCGAGCGGCCAGCAGCTGATTGACCTTCTTGGGGTCGGCCGCCCCCTTCGACTTCTTCATCACCATACCGACCAGCACGCCCTGCAGCTTCTGTTCACCGGCCATGAAGCGCGCGGCCTCGGTCGGTGATTCGGCGAAGACTTCGTCGATCCATGCCACGAGTGCGGAGTCGTCGGAGACCTTGAGCAAGCCATCGCGTGTGGCGATGGCGAGCGGCTCGCTCGGCTCCCGCTCCATCATTGTGAAAATCTGACGGGCCGCGGTATTGGACATGTCGCCCTGCGCTTCCAGCTTGATGAGCGCACCCAGACGGGCGGGATCGACGGCGTGTTCGAGGAGCGAACCGCCTGACGCCTTCACGGCGGCCAGGACCGGTCCGAGCATCCAGTTGGCCGCGCGACGCGCGTCGCCCGACGACGCGGCGACGGCTTCGAACCGATCGGCCAGCATGCGGTTCACGATGAGCTGATCGATATCGGCCGCCCCGAGACCGTACTGTGCGGCAAAGCGGTCGCGCTTGGCGGCCGGCAACTCGGGAAGCGCCTCGTGTTGACGCTGCACGAACACGTCGGTGAGCACGAGCGGCGGGAGATCCGGTTCTGGGAAGTAGCGATAGTCGTGACTGCCTTCCTTGCTACGTGCGGAGCGCACCTGATTGCGCTTTTCGTCGTACAGCAACGTTTGCTGTTCGACCCGACCGCCGCTTTCGAGGATGTCACGCTGCCGCGCGAACTCGACCTCGACGGCGCGCTCGGCGGACGAGAACGAATTGAGATTCTTGACTTCGGTCTTGGTGCCGAGCGTCGTCTGGCCCCGCGGGCGGATCGAGATGTTCACATCGACGCGCAACGAGCCTTCTTCCATGTTGGCGTCGGAGACTTCGGTGTACTCGAGGATCTGCTTCAGGCGCCGGAGATAACTCACCGCATCGGCGGCGGAGTGGATTTCGGGCTCCGAGACGATTTCGATGAGCGGCGTGCCAGCGCGATTGAGGTCGATCGCCGTGGCGTCGCGAAAGCGATCGTGCACCGACTTGCCGGCATCCTCCTCCATGTGCACGCGATGTACGCGGATCGCGCGCGGCGGCGTGACGGTGTCATCGACGACGATCGTGCCGCCGGTGGCGATGGGCTGATCGAACTGCGAGATCTGATAGCCCTTGGGCAAGTCGGGATAGAAGTAGTTCTTGCGCGCGAAGATCGAGGTGTTGTGCACGGCGCAGCCGAGCGCAAGTGAGGCGCGCGTGGCAAGTTCGACGGCGTGCGCGTTCAACACCGGCAGCGCCCCGGGAAGCCCGAGGCAGACGGGACAGGTATTGGTGTTGGGCGCTTCGCCGAACGACGTCGCGCAGCCGCAGAAGATTTTGCTGCGCGTCTTGAGTTGGCAGTGCACTTCCAGCCCGATCACGAGCTCCCAATCGACGGCCGTGCCGATGGTCTGCGATGTGGTGGTCATGCGCCACCCTCCAGCGCGATCGCATGCTCGAGCGCAGCCGCCGCCTTGAACATGGTGGCTTCGTCGAAGCGCGCCGCCATGAACTGGCCGCCAACGGGGAGACCGCCAACGAGGCCGATGGGCTGCGACATGGCCGGAATACCGGCGAGGTTGGCCGTCACGGTGTAGATGTCGCTGAGATACATGTCGTACGGATCGGACACCTCACCGATGCGGAACGCCGGCGTCGGTGCGGTAGGGGTGAACAGCACGTGCACACCGTCGGCGAAGACGCGTTCGAAATCCTGCGTAATGAGCTCGCGGACCGTCTGCGCGCGACGATAGTAGGCATCGTAGTAGCCCGCACTGAGCACGTAGGTGCCAAGCAGGATACGGCGCGTGACTTCGGCACCGAATCCGCCGGTGCGCGTACGCTCATACATTTCACGAAGTCCGTCGGCGCTGCGCCGCTGTCCATACCGGACGCCATCATAGCGCGCGAGGTTGCTGGACGCTTCGGCCGGCGCGAGGACGTAGTACACGGGAATCGCGAGCGACGTGTGCGGCAGCGACACATCGCGCACCTCGGCCCCAAGCGCCCGCAGGCGCTCGAGTGACGCGTCGCAGTGTGCCCGAATGCGAGGATCAAGCGCCTCGGTGAAGTACTCGACCGGACGACCGACCACGAGACCGGCGAGCGGCTGCGCGTGGTCGGCCACGACAGCAGACTGCCGCAACGCGGGCACCGGGAGCGCCGAACAGGTGGCATCGTAGGGATCGTGGCCGGCGATGATCTCCACGCCGAGTGCGGCGTCGAACACGTTCTGCGCGAACACGCCGACGTGGTCGAGTGACGATGCATAGGCCACCAGGCCGAATCGGCTGACGCGACCGTACGTGGGCTTCACGCCGACGATCCCGCAGAAGGCCGCCGGCTGTCGTACGGAGCCACCCGTTTCGGAACCGAGTGCCAGGCGGACGACGCCCGCGGCGACGGCCGCGGCGGAGCCGCCGGAGGACCCGCCCGGTACGCGGGAGCGATCGACAGGATTCCTGGTGGGGCCGTACGCGCTGTTCTCGGTGGAAGAACCCATGGCGAATTCATCCATGTTGGTCTTACCGATCACGATGGCACCCGCCTCGCGCAGCTTTCGCACGGCGGTGGCTTCATACGGGCTGACGTAGCCTTCGAGGAGGCGCGATCCGCAGGTGGTCGGCAGCGTGAGCGTGGCGAGATTGTCCTTGATGGCAACCGGCACACCGGCCAGGTCAGCGGCGGGCGACGCCGTGGCGTCGGGCGCGGCGGCCAGCGACGTCGCGGCCGCGAGCGATCCGTCACGATCGACCGACAAGAATGCGTTGAGACCGGTGGGGCCGGCGTCGACGGCATCGTATTGCGACCAGGCCGCCTGGACCGAGTGCGCCTTCAGCG
>CANGXK010000350.1 GCA_947457715.1 Gemmatimonadota bacterium | reverse complement strand
CGCGAACGGACAGAAGGATTGCTTCGTTCACCATTCCGCCATCCAGGGCGGCGGCTTCAAGTCGCTGACCGAAGGCGAGACCGTTGAGTTCGACATCGTGCAGGGCCAGAAGGGTCCGGCCGCTGAGAACGTCACGCGGATGGGTCGCTAATTCGGGCATTCAGCCCTTTCGTCATGAGCGTTTCGCGTAACGCGAATCGCGTATGACGTCCCGAAGCGCCGTGTGCCCGGACCTTTGTCCGCCACACGGCGCTTCGGCGTTGTCCCCTCTCACCGGGAACCACGCATGATTGAGAGCGCACCCGCCGAACGCGCGTTTGATCCGCGCGATACAGCCGCTCGCACATCGTTTTTGTCCTCACACCGCGCCCAGGCTGTCTGCACGCGCGAGTTTGCGCGTTTGTCCGAGGGGCTCGTGGCCGCCACGAAGGTGCTGGCGGTACAGACCTCCCTCGAACCGCCTACGGTTCGCCTGTCCCCCGACCGCTGCATCGTCCAGCTCGGCCCCGTCGCCCTCACGGTCGCGTGGCTTCGCAACGGGACGGATGTCCCGGCCGCCGGGCAGTTGCTCTGCATCGCATGGCGTGGCGTGATCGCTCCGCGCGGTGAACACGCCCCGGAACGGCGCGGATGGCGGCAGGTGCCGGCCACCCCGCAGTCGGTCTGGGAAGAGACCTGCCTTCCCTCGGCCACGAGCGAAGCCACGTGGCATTGGCATCCGGAGTCGCTGGAACGCGAAGGCTATGCGTCCCTCGAACTGGCGGGCCGCTGTATCGATCAACTCCGGACGGCTCTCGAGGCGCTCCTGCAGGATGCGCCGGTCGACTCCGGTTCCACGACCTAGTACGACGTGCGCATGACCAAGGAGGTTGTATGAAGGAAGACGCCATCGAATTCGAAGGAGTCGTGTCGGACGTCCTACCCAGCGCGATGTTCCGTGTGGATCTCGAAAACGGACACTCATTGCTGGCCACCATGGCGGGAAAGATGCGCAAGTTCCGCATCCGCATCCTGGCCGGCGACAAGGTCACGGTCGAAGTCTCGCCGTATGACCTGAGCCGCGGCCGCATTACGTTCCGCCACAAGTAGCTCCGTTACGTCATTGCAGGCGCAGTGCGGATTCGCACTGCGCGGCAGTTCCGGCGCGGCGCGGGCGCGATGGCCGCCTCGCGGACAGTCCACACCCGGCTCACGCCTGCTCATGCGCGCTGTCCGTCTCCGTGCTCCAGGGCACCCCGTCGAAGATGCCGACGTCCCGATGCCGCCGTGCGGTCCGGGGGACGTGCTGGTGCGCATCCGTGCGGCCGGCATTTGCCACTCCGACGTGCACTATCGCGCGGGACGTGCGCGCGTTGAACCGCTCCCCCTCACGCTCGGGCACGAAGTCGCCGGCGAAATCGCGCACGTCGGTGAGCACGTGCGCGGCCTGCGCGTCGGCGACCCGGTCTGTCTGCACTATCTGGTCACCTGCGCCCAGTGCGACGATTGCCTCGCCGGCCGCGAGCAATTCTGCGCCACCGGCAAGATGCTGGGGCACTTCACCGACGGCGGCTGGGCCGAGTACATCGCGGTACCGGCGCGGAATGCGGTGCCCCTCCCGACTGGCGTGCCCTTCGCGCAGGGCGCCGTCATGATGTGCTCCTCGGCGACCTCCCTCCACGCGCTCCGCAAAGGCCGCCTCACGGTGGGCGAGACGGTGCTGGTGGTCGGCGCAGGCGGCTTGGGGATGTCGGCGGTGCAACTCGCCCGCGCCCTGGGCGCCGCCGACGTGATCGCCGTGGACCGGGACCCCGCAAAGCTGGCGCTGGCCGAGCGCTTCGGCGCGCGCACGCTCCAAGCCACGGCGCTCACCCCCGACGAGGTGGTGGCGCAGGTGCGCGGTATGACGAAGGGGCGCGGCGTGGACGTGGCGCTCGAGCTGGTGGGCAAGCCCGATACCATGCGCACCGCGCTGCAGTCGCTGGCCCCGCTGGGACGCGCGGTGGTCGTCGGCCTGTCCGACATCGACCTGCCGGTCGACACCTACCGCGACCTGATCGGCCGGGAAGCGGAGCTGATCGGCTCGAATGACCACCTGCTGAGCGAGCTGTATGAACTGGTGGCAATGGCCGACGCGGGCGTGCTCGACCTCACCGACGTGGTCACGCACACGGTGCCGCTGCAGGCGGTAGACATCAACGGAGTCCTGGACGCCCTCGACCGGCACCAGGCGCCCGTTCGGACAGTCGTCGTCCCGTAGCGCTTCGGCGCAGGCGTGCGCCCCATCGAGCGCCCCCAATCCGCAGGAATCGTGAACAGCATTTTCGCGGCACGTACGGCAAACCAAGTCTCTCTTCTCATGCACACCAACTCCGTCGAACAGGTTCACGGCACGTCAGAGATGGACTCTCGATGAAAGTCACGGAATCACAGCTGCGGGTTCGCACCGACGGCGTCGAGTGCCCCATCGCCTTGATCCGCACGCTTGGCGCGGCCGCCAATCAGCATGTCGGGCCCGAGAAACAAATCGTTCGCTTTGTCATTACCGGTGAGGCGGCAGGGGTGTCCACCTGCGAGTTGGGCGTTTTCGATGCACCGCGGGAGGAGGCGATCCCGGATCTGTTTCATTTCCGCAAGCGCGGCACCAGTGACGACCGCGATTTCAATGCCGTTTTTCTGGTGCCGACTGGCATCGGGGCCGAAATCGGTGGACACAGTGGCGACGCCGGACCGGTCGCCCGCCTGTTGTCAGGCGCATGCGACCGGTTGATCACCCATCCCAATGTCGGCAACGCCGCCGACATCAATGAACTCCCGGACAATGCGATGTACGTCGAGGGCAGCGTGATCGCGGATTTGCTGATGGGCAACGTCTACCTGCGCCCCGTCCGGTCGAACAGGGTGCTGCTGCTCATGGAGCGACACACCGACCCGTGGTTTATGGATGCCACCGTCAACATGGCTTCCGCCGCCCGGGCGGCGGCCGGCATCGACATCACGGAGGTGGTGGTGCTCGAGCGCAATTTCTCCATGCAATCCGTTTACGCGGCGTCGGGGCGCGCGGCCGGCGTGGTGGAGGGGCTCGAATGCATTTTCAACTCGTTGGAGCGCCGTGCGGGAGCGTTCGACGCGTTGGCGATCGCGTCGTTGATCAAGGTGCCCGCGCACTACCATGAGGACTATTTCAATGATTCCGCGGACGCAATGGTCAACCCGTGGGGTGGCGTGGAAGCCATGCTGACGCACACACTGTCGAGACGCTATCGCATTCCCACCGCACACGCTCCCATGATGACGTCACGCGAAGTGCAGACGTTGGATTATGGTCCGGTGGATCCCCGGAAGGCGGCGGAGCCTGTATCCGCGACCTACCTCTTCAGCGT
>CANGXK010000349.1 GCA_947457715.1 Gemmatimonadota bacterium | reverse complement strand
GGAGTACGCGCTCCGAGGGATCCTCGAGCGTCACGGCGATGACATCATGGCGCTGCGCGAGACGCGCCAGCGGCTTCTCGAGATCGTCGGCGAGAAAGTCCGACGCGAAGAACACCACCGAGCGATGCGGCAGCAGGCGCATGAGGCGATCGACGGCGACGGCCACCGATGTCCCGCGCCCGACCGGGTTGGTGGTGATGAGATCGCGAATGAGGCGCAACGCGTGCTTGCGTCCCTTGCGGGCCGGGAGTGCGTGCTCGACGCGATCGGAGAACATGAGCAGCCCGACGCGATCGTTGTTGCGCGTGGCGGCGAGCGCCAGCACCCCGGCCATCTCGATGGCCAGTTCGTGCTTGAAGTGCGCGCGCGTACCGAAGCGCGACGAGCCCGACATGTCGACGACGAGCATGATGGTGAGCTCGCGCTCTTCGACATAACGCTTGACGAACGGGCGGCCCATGCGCGCCGACACGTTCCAGTCGATCGAGCGGACCTCGTCACCGGGCTGATATTCGCGCACCTCGGCGAACTCCATGCCCTGCCCCTTGAACAGCGAGCGGTACTCACCGGCGAAGCGCGAGTCGACCAACCGCCGGGCGCGCACTTCGATGCGGCGGACCTGCCGCAGCACCTCGGCCGGTGCCACCGACAACGGTGACACGGCGGGCGGCGACGCGGCGGGCGCGCTCGGCGAGACGGTCGACGCGTCGGACTTCGCCACGGCGGTCAGGGCGCTTCGACGACGGCGAGCAGGCGCGAAACGATAGTGTCGCTGGTGACGCCTTCGGCATCGGCTTCGAACGACGTGAGTACGCGATGGCGCAGCACGTCGGGCGCGATGCTCTTCACGTCGTCGGGCGTCACGAACGCGCGGCCGCGGAGGAAGGCATGCGCACGAGCCGCCTGCGCGAGCGAGATCGTGGCGCGCGGTGAGGCGCCGAACTCGATGAGCGGGCGCAGATCGGCGGCCCCGACATCGGCCGGCGAGCGCGTGGCGTGGACGAGATCGACGATGTAGTCGACGATGCGCTCGTCCATATACAGCTCGGAGATTCGACGACGCGCGTCGAGCAGTTCCTCCGGCGACGCGATCGGATTGACCACGATGTTTTCACCGCCGGCCATACGACGCAGGATTTCCTTTTCCTCGGCGCGCGTGGGATAGCCGACGCGCAGCTTCATCATGAAGCGGTCGACCTGCGCCTCGGGCAGCGGATACGTGCCTTCCTGCTCGATCGGATTCTGCGTGGCGAGCACGAGGAACGGTTCGGCCAGCCGGTAGGTGGTACCGCCGATCGTGACCTGCTTTTCCTGCATCGCCTCGAGCAAGGCCGCCTGCACCTTGGCCGGCGCACGATTGATTTCGTCGGCGAGGATGATGTTGGCGAAGATCGGCCCGTGCTTGACGCGGAATTCGCCGGTGGGCTGATCGAAGATCTGCGTGCCGACAACGTCGGCGGGGAGCAGGTCGGGGGTGAACTGAATCCGCTGAAAGCTCGTACGTACCGTTTCGGCGAGCGTGCGCACCGTGAGCGTTTTCGCGAGCCCCGGCACGCCTTCGAGGAGCACATGCCCGCCGGTGAGGAGCGCGATGAGCAAGCGCTCCACCATGTACTCCTGTCCGACGATCCGCTTGGCGACTTCGTGCAGGACACCCTGCACCAGCGCCGCATCCGACGACGCGGCAACGCTCGTGGTCACGATTTCCTGCTCCTCGATTTGATGGCTCGTTCCGTCGAGCATACCCGACAGCGTCCGGTCTGCTCCCTCACGGGGGTCCCTGATGTGGCCAAGTGGCGCGGTTCGACGGTGCTACTTGCCGCCGGCCATAAGGGCTTCGAGTACTTCGCGCTCGGTGCTGTTGAGGGCCCGGGCCCCGCCCGACGGCAGATCCCCGAGTCGCACGGGACCGAACCGCGTCCGCACGAGGCGCTCCACTTCGAGTTCGAGCGCATCACAGAGGCGACGGACTTCGTGCGTCTTGCCTTCGGCGATGGTGATTTCGAGTGCCCAGCGACGTCCACCGAGCGGATGGGCGACCACCTCACGGGGGACGACGAGGCCGTCTTCGAGCTGGACGCCGCGGCGAGCAACCTTGGCGGCGGTGACGGCATCACCGCGCACCGTGGCGACGTAGGTGCGCTCGACCTCATTGCTGGGGTGCGTGAGCGCATGCGCGGCGCGACCATCGGTGGTGAGCAGCAGCACGCCTTCGGTCATGAAGTCGAGCCGACCGACATAAACGAGTCCCGGGACGTCGTCGACGAGATCGAAGACGGTGGTGCGTCCCGCCGGGTCCTTGCGGGTCGTCATGACGGCGGCGGGCTTGTGGATCACGATCCACGTGTGCGATGTAACGCGCGTGATGACCGGCGTCCCATCGAGCGTAATGACGTCACGAAACGGATCGACGACCTGCCCGACGGTGGCGGTGGTGCCGTTCACCTGCACACGGCCGTCGGCCACGGCCTGATCGGCTCCACGACGCGACACCACACCGGCACGGGCGAGGGCCCGCTGCACGCGCATGGGGCCTTCACGCTCGGCCTTGACGGTGCCACCGGCCTTGGACGGCGGCGCGTCGGCCGAGCGCTGGGGCTTGGGCCGGCGCTTGGAGGAGCCGGCGTCGCTGCGATCGCGCACGGGCTTTTCGCGTGGCGTGGACTCCCGCGACTCGGCGTCGCGCACGCTGCGCTCACGCGGCGGCTTGGGCTTGGCGACCGACGGCACGCCGCGCTTGTCGTTGGCCGCGCGGGCGGCGGCCCCACGAGCCGAGGGGCCCTTGGGGGTCTTCTTCTGCGTGCCGCGGCGGTACTCGCCTTTCTTCTCGGCGGCCGTCTTCTTCGGGGGCGTGGTCACTCCGGCACGACGGCTGTGTTACCGGCGCCACGCAGGGCGATCGCCAACTCATCGGCGCGCGGGAGTTCTTCCAGGTGTCGCAACGCAAACTGCTCGAGGAACTGAGAGGTGGTTCCGTACAGCAGCGGACGGCCGATGCCCTCGCTGCGTCCGACGATGTCGATGAGCCCGCGCTCGTGGAGCGACTTCAGCACGGAGCCCACGGCGACGCCGCGGATTTCTTCGATTTCGGCACGGCCGATGGGCTGGCGATACGCGATGATGGCGAGCGTTTCGAGTGCGGCCGCGGAGAGTCGCTGCGGACGCACAGCGACCTGGGCGCGCTCGATGGCTTCGGCGAATTCGGCGCGCGTGAGGATCTGCCAGCCGCCTCCCTGCTCGACCAGTTCGACGCCATGGCCATCGACGTCGTAGTGCTCGCGCAGTTCATCGAGCGCCGCCGCTACTGCGGCGGGACTCGATTCGACGTCCAACGCCGCCAGCGCTTCCATGGCAATGGGGCGCGGGG
>CANGXK010000348.1 GCA_947457715.1 Gemmatimonadota bacterium | reverse complement strand
GATCATGGCGTCGGCGGGTGGATTGCACGGCGGGCCGTGGCTCGCGCGGACCGGCCGCGCCGGTGTGATCGTGCTGGCGGTTTTCATGGCCCTGCAGGAGCTGGGCATTGCGACGGATATCGTCACGACGGCTTTCGCGATTCTGTTCGGCGCCGTCGCGCTTGCGCTGTCGCTGTCGTTCGGTCTGGGCAATCGCGAACTCGCCGGCGAAGTGACTCGCGAGTGGTATCAGCGCTATCAGGCGGAGCGTCGCGCGATCGATGCCGAAGCCGCCGCGGAGGAAGCGGAAGATCTGGCCGAGGAAACGTCAGAGGATGAAACCGCCGAGATGCCGATACCCGAGCCCCCGACGGTGGCGGGACAGACACCGGTGCAGCTCGACGCGCGGCCGTATGAGGCGCGCCAGCGTTGATCGGAGCATGGCCGGCGTACAGGACATGGGTGGGCGCGGTGATCGGAATGGCGTTGGCACCCATGGCCGGCGTGGGCATGCTGGCGCAGGGCACAACCGCCCCGAAGAGCCCGAAGAGCGCGCATCGCGGAAGCGTGAGCGCGGCGACCGACAGTGACGCGGTCGCGATGGCGTATCGTGAGGCGGAAGCGCGGCAGTACGAACAGAAGGTGAGCGGGCTGCGGCGCGAGTATCTTGCCCGCGCCTCGTGGGCGGATTTGGGCGACCGGTGCAATCCCGGCTCGCTGCGTGTTTTCGCGATGGACACCACGCCCGCGTTGCAGCGGGAGGTGCAGCTTCTGGTCGAGCGCATGGAGCAGACCATCGTGTCGCGCGGCGTCGGCTCCTCGCTGGCCATGCCTGAGGCGCGGGCCTTGCTGCGGGTGATCGTGGGCTGGGAGGCGGGGATCGATCGGCCGCGCTGGGATGAAGACGGGATGGGCGTGCACCGCGCGGTGGCGACCGGACTGACCGGTGAGGTGCCCGATCCGACGAAGCCGGGGTGCCTGCCGTCGCCGGTTGTGGGTGATACGGTGACGTTCGTGGTGCCGGGCTTCACGGATATGGACTTCCCGAAGGCGCCCCGGCCTCGGGTGCAGGCGTATTTCGGGCCGGACGGTCAGAAGCGGGCCCGCGACGCCTTCTTCGCGGCCGTGGGCAGCAAGGCGCCGGAGGCCGAACTGTCGTACATCGTGGTTGCCCCGATGGTGATCTGGCGGGGCTACGCGCTCGTCGGGGTCGGCCGTCCGCGTGAGCGCGGGGGGGTCGAGGTCGGGACTGGCAGCAACGGCGGCGCGGCCTACCTGATGCGCCGGGTGGGGACTGAGTGGCGGCTCCTGTCGATCGTGCGGAGCTGGGGATCCTGATCGCGCCGCCGCCCGGCGGGTTCGTATTCCGTGTGCGTTTCTAAGTCGTTGGCATGCAGGGATTTACGGCAGGCCAGCGGCGTTGTTTTTATGCGTCGGCTCGTGTACATTTAAAGGCTGTCGACTAAGTCTCGGATAACGTCTCTTCTGCCCGACGTCACATGACTGCACCGAACGCCCGCGAACGCATCCTGCCACGCCTCATTGATGAGGAAGTCAAGGAATCGTTCATCAACTATTCCATGAGCGTCATCGTATCGCGTGCACTGCCTGACGTGCGCGATGGCCTCAAGCCCGTGCATCGCCGCGTGTTGTACGCGATGAACGAGCTCGGACTGTTGCCGGGGCGTCCGTTCAAGAAGTCGGCGACGGTGGTTGGCGATGTGCTCGGCAAGTATCACCCCCACGGCGACAGCAGCGTCTACGACGCGCTCGTGCGAATGGTGCAGGACTTTTCGCTGCGGTATCCGCTCGTTGACGGTCAGGGCAACTTCGGCTCGATGGAAGGCGACAACGCGGCGGCGTATCGCTACACCGAAGCGCGCCTCACGCGCATGTCGGTCGAGATGCTCACCGACATCGATAAGAACACGGTCGACTTCGCGCCGAATTTCGACGATCGCCTTGAAGAGCCGCGCGTGCTGCCGTCGGGCGTCCCGAACCTGCTGGTGAACGGCTCGTCCGGGATTGCCGTCGGCATGGCCACGAATATTCCGCCGCACAATCTGCGCGAAGTGGTGGCCGCGGTCGTCGCCATGATCGACAATCCGGAGCTCGACGGCGCGGAGCTGCGCAAGCTGGTGAAGGGTCCCGACTTTCCCACGGGTGGCTACATCTACGGCCGCGCCGGCATCGCCGATTATCAGGACACGGGTCGCGGCCGCATCGTGATGCGTGCGAAGGCGGTCATTGAAGAGAAGGAATCGAGCGGCCGTTCGCAGATCGTCGTCACGGAAGTGCCGTACCAGTCAAACCCGGGCAAGCTCGTGATGGACATCGCCGAGCTGGTGCGTGATCAGAAGCTGACCGGCATCAGCGAACTGCGCAACGAGTCCGACCGCGACGGTATCCGCATCGTGATCGGCCTCAAGCGTGATGCGATCCCGCGCGTGGTGCTCAACCAGCTGTACAAGCATACCAGCATGCAGAGCACGTTCGGCGTGATCATGCTGGCGCTGGTGCCCGACGTGAACACGCGGCAGCTGGTGCCGAAGGTGCTCACGCTCAAGCAGTGTCTCGAGCACTATATCGTCCACCGTCACGAAGTGATCGTGCGGCGCACGCAGTTCGATCTCGACAAAGCACTCGAGCGCGAGCACATCCTGGAAGGGCTCAAGATCGCCGTCGACAACATCGACGACGTGATCAAGTTGATCCGCGCCGCCGCCGACACGCCGACGGCGAGTCTGCAGCTGCAGGCGCGCTTCGGACTCTCGGAGCGTCAGGCGGAAGCGATTCTCAACATGCGGCTCGCGAAGCTCACCGGCCTCGAGCGCGACAAGCTCGAGGAAGAGCTCACCGAAGTGCGCACGTTCATTCTCGAGATGCGCGGCATCCTCGAGTCGCGTCCGCGCCGCATGGAGATCATGAAGGGCGAGCTGCTCAAGCTGATGGAGACCTACGGCGACGAACGCCGCACGGAGATCGTCAGCGACGAAGGCGAGTTCTCGATCGAAGATCTGATCGCCGAGGAAGAGATGGTCGTGACCATCTCGCACAACGGCTATATCAAGCGCACCCCGCTGTCGCTGTACAATCGGCAGGGGCGTGGCGGCCGCGGCAAATCCAGCGCGGATCTCAAGGAAAACGACTTCATCGAGCGCTTCTACGTGGCAAGTACGCACACGTACATGCTCATTTTCACCGACGACGGGCGTTGCTTCTGGCTCAAGGTACACGAGTTGCCGCAGGCCGGGCGCAACACGCGCGGCAAGCCGATCGTGAACCTCATCAACGTCACTCCTGACACGCGCATCCGCGCGATCGTGCTCACGCGCGAGTTCAGCGACACGGAATTCCTGCTGTTCTGCACGCGCAATGGCACGGTGAAGAAG
>CANGXK010000347.1 GCA_947457715.1 Gemmatimonadota bacterium | reverse complement strand
CATGGAAGCGGCCGATCGTGCCGCGCAGCTCAAGGCCGGCACACTCTGCATGGTGATCTCCGGTCGCGCTCCCGGCGAGACGGTGTTCAACAAGGTGCTGGACGCGGTGCGCGCCGTTCGTGCCAAGCACGATCTCAAGGTGTGCGCGTGCCTCGGTCTGCTCAACGAGGAGCAGGTGCTGCGCCTGAAGGAAGCCGGTGTGGAGACGGTCAATCACAATCTCAACACGTCGGCCAACTTCACGCCGGAAGTCGTGGGCACGCACACGTTCGAAGATCGCGTGAATACCGTGGAAGCCGTGAAGGCCGCCGGCATGAAGACGTGCAGCGGCGGCATTCTGGGCATGGGCGAGAGCGACGACGATGTGATCGATCTGGCGCTGTCGCTGCGCGAACTCGATGTGAAGAGCGTGCCCGTCAACTTCCTGATCCCGGTGCCCGGCACGTCGTTCGCCGGCATTCGCGAACTCGATCCGCGGCGCTGCCTGCGCATTCTGTCGCTGTACCGCTTCCTGCTACCCACGCAGGAGATTCGCGTGTCGGGTGGGCGGGAAGTGCATCTGCGCAGCATGCAGGTGATGGGCTTGTATCCGGCCAACTCCATTTTCGTGGGTGACTACCTCACCACGCAGGGGCAGACCGCGCGCGACGATCTCCGCATGATCGAAGACGCCGGCTTCGTGCTGGAAACGCCGGATGGCGAGCCGCTGGTCGGCGATCCGTTCGAGGGTGTGCCCGATTCCTATCCGCGCGCCGCCCTGCCGATGGTGGAAGTCTGATGAGTATCGCCGACATCCGGACCGACTACCGCCGCCACTCGCTCTCCGAGCAGGACGTGGCCGCCGATCCCATCGCGCAATTCACGCGCTGGTTCGACGAAGCCGTGAACGCTGACGTGGTCGAGCCGAATGCGATGTGTCTCGCCACCGCCACACCCGACGCCTACCCGTCGGCGCGCATGGTGCTCCTGAAGGGCGTTGACGCGCGCGGCTTCGTGTTCTACACGGACTACCGCAGCCGGAAGGGACAGGAACTGGCCGACAATCCGCATGCGTCGCTCTGCTTCTTCTGGGCGGAGCTCGAGCGGCAGGTGCGCATCAACGGCGCCGTGCAGCGGGTCACTCGCGCCGAGTCGGATGCGTATTTCCAGACGCGCCCGCTGCCCAGCCGCGTGGGGGCGTGGACGTCGCACCAGAGCATGGTGCTCACCGATCGCGCGGTGCTGGAGGCGGAGCTCGCGGCCAACGAAACGCGCTTCGCGACGGGGCACGTGCCGCTCCCCGAGCACTGGGGCGGATTCCGCATCGTGCCCGAAGAACTCGAGTTCTGGCAGGGTCGCGAGAGTCGGCTGCACGACCGCATCCAGTTCCGCCGTGAGGCGGGCGCGTGGGTGAAGCGCCGCCTGTCGCCGTAAGCCCAGCCGCGCACGTCCTGTCGGCGCATGCACCTCGTGCCCGGCATCGGGAACCGATCGCGTGCATCAGGAGTTCCGCGTGCATGTCACAGACACCGCACGCGGTTCTCATTTTCGGGGCAACCGGCGGCATTGGCGCCGCCCTTGCCCGTCGCCTAACCACGGCCGGCACGCCGCTCTTTCTCGTGGCGCGCCGCGAGGAGCCCTTGGCGGCATTGGCCGCCGAACTTGGGGCGGCGTACGCCACCGGCGACGCCACCGACTGGCTGGAGATCGACCGGGTGGCCGACCTCGCGCGCGAGCGCTTCGGCACGATCGGCGGCATCGCCAACTGCGTCGGCTCGCTGATTCTCAAGCCCGCGCACCTGACCAAGTTCGAAGAGTTCCAGCAGACCATCGCGCAGAATCTCACGAGTGCATTCGGCGTCGTGCGGGCGGCCGTCCGTGTCATGCCCGAGGGGGGGGCCGTGGTGTTGTGCAGCACGGCCGCGTCTCGCATCGGGCTGTCGAACCACGAAGCCATTGCAGCGGCCAAGGGCGGCGTGAACGGCCTCGTGCTATCAGCGGCGGCCACCTACGCGTCGCGCGGCCTTCGCGTGAACGCGGTCGCACCGGGTCTGGTGGAGACGCCGCTCACGGCACGCATCACCGGCTCGGCGCCCGCCGTGCAGGCGTCACAGGCGATGCACGCCCTTGGCCGCATTGGCCAGCCCGATGACGTAGCGAGCCTCATGGCTTGGCTGCTTGGTCCCGAGGCCACCTGGGTGACCGGCCAGTTGTACGGCGTCGACGGCGGACTTGGGACGGTGCGCTCGAAGTAGCGCCGTCAGCCCTGTTCAGCGAGTTCTTCGCGCAGCTTCACATAGCTCTCGTATCGTCCGCGGCCCACCGTGCCGTGGCGAATCGCCTCCTTGATCGCACACTCCGGTTCCACGGTGTGCGTGCAGTCGGCGAAGCGGCAGTCGTGAATCAGGGGACGAAACTCCGGGAAGCACTGGGCGATTTCGCGCGCGTCGATTCCCCAGAGCCCAACCTCACGCAACCCCGGTGTGTCGGCCACAAACCCACCGCCCGGCAGTGGATGCAACATCGCCCCAACCGTGGTGTGTCGCCCCTTGTTCACGCTGTCGCTGATCTCGGCGGTCCGCAGGTCAAGCCCCGGAAAGAGCCGGTTCATCAGCGACGACTTGCCGACGCCGGAGGGACCGGTGAGTGCCGAGTCCCTGCCGGCCACCTCGTCGCGCAATGCCTCGAGCCCTTCGCCGGTCACGACGCTGACGAGATGCAGCGGATAGCCGGCCTTCACGAATTCATCAAAGCGTTCACGGATCGTGCCCGCATCGACGAGATCGATCTTGTTGATGATGATCCGCGCGGCAAGTCCGTTGGCCTCGGCAATGACGAGAAACCGATCGAGCATTCGCGGGTGCGGTTCGGGGCGCGCCGCGGCGAACACCACCAGTACCTGATCGAGATTCGCCACAATGATACGTTCGCCGCGCGCACCCGCCGGGGCGCGCCGCGCCAGCTTGCTGCGACGCGGATGAATCCGGTCGATCGCCCAGGAATCGCTGTCGGCGACGCGGCCAATGGTCACGCGGTCACCGACGGCGAGCTTGAGCGACCCATGGGCTTCGTGCTTGAGCCGGCCGCGCAACGACACGTCGAACAGCACGCCGTCATCGGTACGTACCTGCCAGATACCGCCGGTGCCCTGCATGACCACACCGTCGCAGGTGCCGTCGAACTGCACCGGCTCCATCGTGGTATCGGTCATGGCGTCTGCCCCCGGATCAATCCATCGAGCGTGGCCTTCACGGTGCCAAGGGCCATGCCACCGAGCTGGTGGCGTACCACGGCCTCACTGTGCCCGGTGATCAGAAATCCGGTCTCCAGATGTCCCTGCACTTCGGGCTCGCCCAATCCCCATTTCACGAACATCAAGTACGCCCCCCAGGGCGCCGAACGGTCGCCGGTTGTAT
>CANGXK010000346.1 GCA_947457715.1 Gemmatimonadota bacterium | reverse complement strand
GATGAAGCAGTGGACCGGGCCAGCCCCCATCGCTCTGCAACGACTCTTGCTGGCGGCGTGTCTGGCGCCTGATCACGTCGCACGGGCCGCCTGGTTTGAATGGCTTGCGGCATGCGACTTCGATCGCGAGGATCCGGCGAGCATTGAGTTGGCGGGGCTCGCCGTGGGCAGGCTTGGCACCGTGGCCGGAGACGGTTCCGAGGCATCGCGGTGCCGGGGCTGGAACCGGCGGGCGTGGTACCTCTCCGAATTATCACTCGACGTTGCCCAGCGACTTACCGAGGCGTTTCGTGCCCGAGGCGTAGAGGCCGTAGCGGTCGGCGACCTCGCCACACGGGCGGCGGGATACCGGTTTGCCGGGAGACCGTTCCCGGTCCGGCGGGTCGAGTTCGAGGTGTTCGGCGCCAGCAAATCCGATCTCCACGCGCTGAGGCGGGTACCGCTTCCTGACCCTGCCGCGCAGGTCATCCGCGCCGGACAGCTTCCGCTGGCCATTCATGCAGGGGGCACTCGCTACGCGACCACGCGGGGCACTGCGGCGACGCTGTTGATTCCCGATGCCGGAGCACATGTCGCGTGGCTTGCAGCGCGGAACTGGCGACGGCAGGCAGGGGGTCAGCTGCGCTGGATCCTGGAAATTCTGGCCGTGCTCCATGACGCGCCCGATCCGACGTCTGTCGGGCCAAGTGTGGTCGCGGCCGCCAGACGCGCCGGGACCACCTACGCCGTGGTGGCCGCGCTGCGTGCAGTCGGCTCCATGCCGAGCGCTGCTGTAGCGCTGCCGGTGGTGGCGGCGCTTGAGGACGCGCCGCTGTCGCTGCGCTCGCAACTGCGACGCTGGGCGGACATGATCACGTCGATCAAGACCAGCTGAGACCACCTTCGTCGTCTGCGCCAGCGATGCCGGCGGACGTACCCGACCGCGGGTGGGCAGCGCCACACGGACGCACCCATTGTCAGGGCTATTGCCCTCTTTTTTCGCGGCTTTGGCCAACCACTTCGGCGTCATGAAGTGAAACGTTGACCGTTCCAACGGTCTTCAGAACGCTCGCTCTTTTCGATTGACCGTCGACATGCCCGGCACTGGTTAGCTCTCTGAAGAAAACTTGACGGGCGCTGACCTCTGGCCAGCGCCCGCTCGTGCACTAATTACGATGAAAACGGCGCGATGATTGTGGCGGCGGAACGCGACGGTTTCAACAGTGGGCGACGCGGTCCCGACACAACCAGCGAACCCTCACCCGCACTCGCTGAACCCGCACACGTGACACTTCACGCACCCTTCCGCGAACTCCAGCTGACTGCCGCAGTCCGGGCACGTGCCCATGAACACCTCACCGCCGCCTGAGCCGAATTCGATCGGCTGCATCTGCTCGGCGCTGTTGCTCATCGGCGTACGCGCAATCGGCACACCGGCGGTCGGCGTGGGCACAGGCGGCATCATCGCGTTCACCGGTGCTGGCGTACCAGCCTGCGCACCGCCGGCCAGCAGATCCGTCTGCACGCCCTGCTTCTCACGCCACCACTGCTCCAGCGCGATACCCACCGCGTCGGGCAGCGAGAGCACCTTGTTCGGCCCCAGGCCCACCGCGCGATCGCTGGAGATGCCGCGCAGCTGCCGGTGAATCTCCTGCAGCGAAATCCCGCTGCGCAGCGCCAGCGACACCAGGCGACCGATCGCTTCCGCATCGGCCATGGCCGACCCACCGGCCTTGCCGAGGTTGAGGAACACCTCGAACGGCTGGCCCTTCTCGTCTTCGGTGATGTTCACGAACATCACACCGAGCGGCGTTTCCTTGCGGATGGTCGTGCCGCGCATGACCTCCGGACGCGAGCGCTTGGCGCGACGGCTTGCGCTCTCCGCCTCCACACTGAACAACACCTTCTTGGTGCGATCGAGTTCGCTCTGCAACTCGGCCATCGTGCCCTGCAACTCACCGAGTTCGCGCTTGAGCGCGGCCGCGACGTCGGTCGTGGCCTTGTCGGCCTTCGGAGCTTCCGGGGCGCCGGCGGCCTTCGCATCGTCGCGCTTGGCGGCCGCGTCCTGCGTGGCACCGGTGCTGAGCACCTGGTTGTCGCGCGAGCCGTCGCGATACACCGTGACGCCCTTGCACTTCATGTCGTACGCCATCTCATAGATCGCGCGCACGTCGTCCTGCGTGGCGGCGTAGCCGAAGTTGGTGGTCTTGGAGATGGCCGAGTCGCAATGCTGCTGGAACGCCGCCTGCATCCGAATGTGGTACACGGGCGCGATGTTGTTCGCCGTGTTGAACACCGCCTGCCACTTGAGCGGCACGTCGGCGTGCTTCACGGTGCCCGTCTTCGCGATGCGCTCCATGAGTTCGTCGCTGTACCAGCCTTCGGCCTTCGCGATCGCCACGAAATCTTCGTTCACGTCGGGCATCATCACGCCGGCCTGATTGCGCATGAACGCCACGGCGAACAACGGCTCGAGTCCACTCGAGCAGCCGGCGATGATGGAGATCGTGCCGGTGGGCGCCACCGTGGTCACGTTGCAATTGCGCAGCAGCTGCATGGGGCGGATCCGCTCGCCGTGCTCATCGCGCGCGCACGTGTCGTCGGGGCCGAAGATGGAACGCGCCCACTCGGGGAACGCGCCACGCTCCTTGGCCAGCCGCTCGCTCTCCTTCTTGCCTTGGACGTCGAGGAACTCCATGACCCGGCGGCCCATCTCCACGCCTTCCGCACTGTCGTACGGAATACCGAGGCGCACCAGCATGTCGGCGAAGCCCATCACGCCCAGGCCGATGCGTCGGATGCGCTTGGAGAGCGAATCGATTTCCGGCAGCGGGTACTTGTTGACGTCGATGATGTTATCGAGGAAGTGCGTGCTGAGCGCGATGTCGCGACGCATCGCCTCCCAGTCGACCTGCCCGTTCACGACGTAGTAACCGACGTTCACCGAGCCCAGGTTGCACACGTCGTACGCCAGCAGCGGCTGCTCGCCACAATTGTGCACGACGAAGCCGTTGCCGATGAACGAATGCGTGAGCGGCTCAGTGAGGTCGTACACCATCTCCTCACCCGCCGGTTCGAGACGCGCAAAACGCGCCGTGAACGACTCGCGATACGGTCCACGCGCTCCGTAGCTCGCCACGCGCGTAACCAACGCATTGTTCTTGGTGCGCGTCAGGAAGCCGATCTCTTCGGAAAACCGCAACACGTTGTCGCGTGAAATCACGAGATCATGGTCGGCCTGACACGACACCTCAGCTCCCTTGATGGCCACCACGCGAGCCGGATGACGATCGCGATGAATGCGCGACGCGATGCCGAAGTTCAGCAGCATTCGCTGCACATCCTGCAACAACGGCATCGAGATCGACGTCAACCGCACCGACACGCCCTTGGCCGGCGTGCCGGTCACATGGCCATCGGCCGTGAAG
>CANGXK010000345.1 GCA_947457715.1 Gemmatimonadota bacterium | reverse complement strand
CTGCCGTGAGCGGCGTGGTGACCGACGGCCGTGTGGTGGTCGTGGTTTTCACGGTCGGTTTCTTGACCTGCGCCACCGGCTTCGGCTGATCGCGCGGGGCAACGTAGGTAAGTCGCTCCTCGAGTGGCTGCTCGTTGGCGCCGAAGCGGAGCCACGACGGGATGCCGTGCCCGAACGTGAGCACCTGCACCAGCACCGCGCCCACCACCACGTGGATCCCCACCGCGATGAGGACGGCGCGTGACGCGCGCTGCTTCTCGCGTACCGCCCCGCCGGACCGCGCACGGTCGCTGAGCGCGCCCCGTGTGCGGCTGGCCTGCGGCGCGACCGATTTCCCCGCCGACGGATCCGGCGGCCTGTCACCAGCGTGCTGGCGACCGCCTGAAGGGGGAATCGTGGACATATCCGGAAAGATACCCTGAAATTCGGCTCAGGTGCCTGCGACCACGGGATTCGACACGATGCTGAGTCCCACCAGCTCCACCTCGACCACATCGCCCGGGTGCAGGGCTTTCGTTCCAGCCGGGGTGCCGGTGGCCACGATATCGCCCGGCTCGAGTGTCATGAACCGGGAGATAAACGACAGCAACATCGGGATCGGGAACACCATGTCAGCGGCCGTGGCCCGCTGAC
Source organism: Gemmatimonadota bacterium (assembly GCA_947457715.1). The sequence goes on along the minus strand of CANGXK010000345.1, from coordinate 2,789 downwards.
ATTCCACACCGTTGACGCGGGTGATCAGCGTGATCCCCGACAGATCGGCCGGCGCCGCACTTTCCGGTCCGATTGGACAGAAGGTGTCCATGCCCTTGGCCCGGGACCACTGGCTATCACTGCGCTGCAAGTCGCGCGCGGTCACGTCGTTCAGCGCCACGACACCAGCAATACCCGCAATGGCTTCTTCTTCGGTGGCCTTGGTGAGACGCTTGCCGATCACCAGCGCAATCTCGCCTTCGAATTCGATGTGCGTCGAGATCGGGTGCAACACGATCGCGTCACCCTCGCGGATGATCGACGACGGCGGCTTGAGGAAGAACATGGGCTCGGTGGGCACGTCATTGCCCATTTCCCGGGCGTGGGCGACGTAGTTGCGGCCAACGCAGACGATCTTTGACGGAGTATGCATAGGAGGTCGTAAGTCCCGAGTTCGTGGAGCGTGAGTGGAGCTTACAAAAACCTATCGCTTCGTCGGGTCGCTCGCATAGAACCGAGACACCTCATCCCGTACCGTACCCCACGGTCCCGTCACTCTTTTCGCCGGCGGCAGCGCATTCAGCAAATCGCGCCCGTAGCGCTTGGTGACCACGCGTGGATCGCTGATGACGACCACGCCGGAATCGGTGGCGGTCCGGATGAGCCGGCCGAAGCCCTGCTTGAGGCGCAACGACGCGTGCGGGAGCATGAACTCCACGAACGCGTTGCCGCCGCGCGCTTCGATCGCTTCGCACTGCGCCGCCACCATGGGCTCGGTGGGCACGCGGAAGGGCAGTTTGGCGATCAGCAAGCCACGCAACGCGCTGCCGGGTACGTCCACGCCTTCCCAGAAGGTCGCCGTGCCCAGCAACACTGCGCGCCCGGAATCGCGAAAGCGCTGCAACAACACATCGCGCGGCTCCTCACCGTGCACCAAGAGCGGCGTCGGTCCGTCCATGCCCATCTCGCGCAGCTGCTGCGCCATCTCGCGCACATCGCGATGACTGGTGAACAGGCCGAACAGGCCGCCGTCACTCGCGATGATCAGGTCGCGCATCTGCTGCACCACCGCCGCGAAGTGTTCGCGCGGATGTTCGTTCGGGGCCGGCAGATCGGTGGGTACCACCAGCAGCGCCTGCCGCGGATAGTTGAACGGCGACTCGAAGATGGCGGTGCGCTTGGTGAACTTCCCTTCGTCGAGCCCCAGTCGCTGCTCGAGAAAGCCGAAGCCGCCATCGGTGGCCAGCGTGGCACTGGTGATCACGGTGGTCTCCACGCGGCCGAACAGGTCGTCGCGCAGCACCGGCGCCAAGTCCAACGGCACGCAATGCACCGCCACGTTGCGCTCGGTGGCGGTCGGCTTACCCTGAAACTCCATCCACCGCACTACCGGGTCTTTGTCCTTGGGCGGCTGCAATCCGCGCGACAACGAATCACCAGCGCCGGCCAATCGGCGTGTGACGGCGCGCACTTCGTTCAGCAGCGGCGCCATCTCTTCACTGCGCTTCTGGTCGCTCTCCAACCGCTCGGTCACCAGACGCAATCCGTCGGACAGCGCGGCAATTTCGATCAGCAGTTCCGCCAGCGTGTCTTCGATGCCGTTGATCCAGAGCGCGTGCTGCTGAAATTCATCGGTGAGCCGCAGAATGGGCGCCCCGGTGCCTTCGAGCACCGCCGACAACAGCTCGAACAGCAGCTGCGTGCGATCGCGCGCCGTGGCCGCACTCGACACCATGCGCTGCTGCACCAAATCCAGACTGGCCACGCTGTGCAGATCGCTGAAGCCGCCAAGCTTGGCCGCGAGGGCCGGCAACAGTCCCTTGCCACGACGCTCGAGTCGGTTGAACAGCCGCGCCAGTGCGCGCCGCGTGATCGAGCTGCCCAAGTGCGACGCGGCCGCATCTTCGAGATGATGGCCTTCGTCGATCACCAGTCGCTTGTAGGCCGGCAGCACCGCCGAGTCTTCCCAGTTCTGCGCCTGACGCCGCACGGCGACATCGGAGAGCAGCAGATGGTGATTCACCACCACCACATCGGCCGCTGCCGCTTCCTTGCGCGCCTTGAACAGAAAGCACTTGTCGTAGAACGAGCACTTCATGCGCCCGCACAGATCGGGCTCGGCCGCCACTTCATCCCACACATCCGGACGCGGCGGCGTGGGCAGGTCGGCCAGTGAGCCGTCCTGCGTTTTCTCCGCCCATTCGGCGATCTGCTCCACGTCACCAGCGCCGCCATCGTCGAACAGCGCGGCCCCGGCCCCGCGCGCCTGCTCGAGGCGCTGAAGACAGAGATAGTTCCGCCATCCCTTCAACAACGCGAAGCGCACCTTCTGATCGGTGAGCGCACGTTGTAGGAACGGCAAATCCTTGGCCACCAGCTGCTCCTGCAGCGTGATCGTGTTGGTCGACACGATCGTGCGTTCGCCATTGGCCGCGGCCCAGCGCAACGCGGGCACGAGATAGCCCAGCGACTTACCCACGCCGGTGCCGGCTTCCAGCAGTGCCACCCCGCCGCGATTGAACGTCTCCGTGACCGCTGCCGCCATCGCCCGCTGACTGGGCCGGTCTTCGTAATCACGCGAACCGCTCACGCGCTGCATGGTTTGCGCGATCAGACCATAGGGCCCAAGCGTGACATCCACGTCGTCGAGCGACACCGGCAGTTGCTGTTTGCTGCGCGGCACTTCGGCCACGACGTACACGCGCGTGGCCTCGTTGTCCACGATGGCGAAGCCCACGCCGTTGCCGTGAATGCGCGCCGCCACTTCGAGGTCGGCATCACTCGGCTCGAGCAATCCCGACGGATGGTTG
>CANGXK010000344.1 GCA_947457715.1 Gemmatimonadota bacterium | reverse complement strand
TGCTTGGGGCGTCTCGTGGCCGGATCTCCGTGCAGCGCGGCGATGTGGAATGATTCGTTCAAGTGATCATCGACAACGTGGTCCACTACACAACCGGTGGCTCGCTTCCCCTCTAACCTCGGTCCCATGCACACCGGCAACCGTATCAGCGCCACGCTCGGCATCGCGCTTCTGTGTGGAAGTGTGCTCGCCTCCTGCGGGAAGGAACAAGCGCCCGCCGCGGATCTCATTCTGCACAACGGCCATGTGTACTCGATGGCGTGGCCGGAGCCGTCCACTGAGGGAAGGCCATCGCCCGACGCGCCGTACGATTCCGTAAATGGCTGGCGGCATGACGCCACGGCGGTGGCGGTGCGCGACGGTCGCATTGTTTTCGTGGGTAGCGACTCCGGCGCGCTGGCGTTCGCGGGGACCAGCACCCGCCTCGTGAACCTTGCCGGTCATGTGCTGCTGCCTGGGCTCGTCGATGGGCACACGCACGTCGCGGAACTCGGTGAGACGCTCGACCGCGTGAACCTGACCGGTGTCGCCACCGAGGCTGAAGCGGTGGACCGCATTGTCGCGCGCGCGGCCACCACCCCCAAGGGCGCGTGGATTCTGGGCTACGGCTGGGATGAGGGCGCGTGGGCCAATCGATACCCAGACAAGCGCCTGCTTTCTGCGCGCGTGCCCGATCATCCCGTCATCCTGCGCAGCCTGCACGGCTTCGCGGCGTGGGCCAACGCACGCGCCCTCGCGGTGGCGGGAATCACCCGGAATACGCCGTCACCCGATGGGGGAGAGATCCGCCTCGATACGAGTGGCGAGCCGACGGGTCTGGTGCTCAATCGCGCCGTGCCGCTGCTGGACAACGCGGTGCCGCGACCGTCGCCGGCCCAGCGCGATGCGCAGCTGCTGCGCGCGCTGCAGGTGATGGCCCGGGCGGGCTATACCGGCGTACACGAAGCCGGCGTGGCCCCTGATGTCATGGACAGCTTCGAGCGCCTCGCCGCGCGCGACTCGCTGCCGCTGCGCGTGTACGCCATGCTCAGTGCGCGCGACTCCGCACTCATTCGCCGCTGGATCGCACGCGGTCCGTTCACCTCGGCCAACGGCCTGCTCACCGTGCGCGCGGTGAAGGCATACTACGACGGCGCCCTTGGCTCGCGCGGCGCGCAGCTGCTCGCGGACTATGCCGACCGCCCGGGACATCGCGGCGTGAGCGGTGGTAGTTACGGTTTCGATCAGCGGCTCGTGGCCGACATCATGAGCGCCGGCTTTCAGGTGGGCATTCACGCTATCGGCGACGCCGGCAATCGCGCCACGCTCGACTTCATCGACTCGGTGACCCGGGCGGCGCCCAAGGCGCGCGGCCTCCGGCATCGCGTAGAACATGCGCAAGTCGTGTCGATGCCGGACATCGCGCGCTTCGCCTCGATGGGCGTGATCGCGTCGGTCCAGCCGCCACATGCCGTGGAAGACAAAGGCTGGGCGGAGACCCGTGTCGGCGCCGATCGCATTGCCGGTGCGTACGCATGGCGTACACTCCGTCGTGCGGGAGCGCCGTTGGTGTTCTCGTCGGACTTACCCGGTTCGGACTGGAGTCCGTTTTACGGGTTGCACTCCGCCATCACGCGCATGGATACCAGCGGTGCACCACCGGGCGGCTGGTATCCCGCGCAACGCATGACACCCGAAGAGGCGGTGCGCGGCTACACCATGTGGAGCGCGTACGCCGGATTCGATGAGGCAGACGCCGGCACCATTGCCGTGGGCAAGCGGGCGGACCTGACGGCCGTGGATGTGGACCCATTCCGGGCCGATGCGCACTCGCTGTTGGGCGGGGCGGTCGTGGTGACGGTGTCGCGCGGACGTATGACGTATCGTCGCTGACGGCGCGGCGTCGCTTGACGCGGCGTCGCTTGACGCGGCGTCGCTTGACGCGGCGCATCGGCCGCCTCCTGATCAGCGCGATGAGGAAACCGGAGTATCTGCTTTCAGGAATAGGCAAGTGCGGCGCGCGAACGGGACTCGACCGGCGTACGCGGCGGCGTTCAACGCCGGTCGTGCAGTCGCCCGTGGTGCGGGAGTACGGTGTACCCCTTAGCCGCCACGGAAAACAGCATGATGCGCGCGACACATGGATCATCGATACCATCGTGGTGCATCACCCCGAGCCGCTCGCCGTCTGGCGACCACACGGGACGATCGAACGATTGTCAGCACGTATTCTCCACGCATGGCAGTTGCGCGATCACGCGATGGTTGCTGCCGTCGGCATTCGCTACGCTGAGGACATGACCCGCATCATTCCACGCGAGTAGCGCACTCACCTGGCCATCCGGAGACCACGCGAGCGTACCGCGGTCGGCGCTCGCCTGCCGTCGGGAGACAGGTGCAGGCGCTCCAGGAGCGCGTTCCGGCACATCATGATCAGCGAGAGGACGAGGCCGGGCAGGCGGATGAAGCTTCCCGTGCACGCGCTGCGTTACGTCCTCGAGGGTTCTGACCGCTTCTTCGCTGGCATCACGCTCAGCCACTCGCACGTACGCCAGATCAAAGCACCCCACCGCCAGGGCCAGCCGCTCGGTCATCGGTGTCCCGAAGATCCTGAGCGGCTCGGACAACGCCAAGACCGCGCCCGGCCCCCCGCGACACCTCCACGCCACATACCGGGAGGACACCGCGGTCGAACGTCGGGGTGACGCCACAGAGCCGGGCCTGCGGCGTGCTCGAGCACGGGTTCGCGCGCATCCCGTGCGACGCTTGCACGCCGGAATATTTGCTGGCCTTCTTCTGCGAGTGCCGCTACTTCTGCCTCAGCTGTCACGTGAAGTGGCTGGCCCTCTGGACGTAGCGGCTCGACACCACGCTCCTGGCCCGCCCAGCCGTGCCCCTGACGCGCGTGGGCGTCGTGGACGCGCTACACCGTGGCTGGCGACCTGCTTTCAGCAGCATCACGGCCATGCCGATGTCGTGTGCCACGCGCTGCGCAGCGAGCATCAGCTCACCATCTCGCTCCGGACGGTGGAACGGGCGGTCGCGTCGCTCCGCCATGCGCTGCGCGACGCCGCGCGCGCCACGGTACGCGTTGGAATGCGCCCGGGCTATCATCTCCAGATCGATTTCGGCGAGCGCACCGTGGTGATCGCCGGCATGAAAGAGCGCGTATCCTGCTTTGTCGCGACGCTCGGCTACTCGCGCCGCCTGCATGTACGCGTATTTCTGCACGCTCGACAAACGGCGTGGCTCGAGGGACTCGAGAGTCCCTGCACTCGCGGCGCGGGAGGCGCCCATCGCGCGCTTCACGCGCGATGAGGCCAGCACGCTCACGCCGCTCACGTCACGCGCGAGGTTTCGGCCGACCCGCGAGTGAATGCGTCGCGTTCAGGTCGATAGCCCCCTCGAGCACCATCGTAATCGGTACTCGGTGCCGTGGCGGTCTTTCGGCGAAACG
>CANGXK010000343.1 GCA_947457715.1 Gemmatimonadota bacterium | reverse complement strand
GGTGCCATTGGATATCTCGAGGTGGTCTACGCCCGCCAGAACCGCCTGCCGGTGGTGCACGTGCGAAACGCCGCCGGCCGCTTCATCTCGCCCATGCCGTTCGAAATCGCGTCGGCCGCCACCGCCGTGCTTGAGTCCGATCGCAAGCTGAAGGCCTCCGACACCGACGGCACCCCGGACCTCCGGGTCTCCCTCGTGAACGCGCCGGGCGCACAGTCGTACCCGATCGCCTCGTTCACCTGGATGTTGATCGCCCCCTCGGCCATCGGCCCGGCACGGAGCCGCGAATTGGCCGCGTTCATCCGCTGGGCCCTGCTCGACAACCCCGACGTCGCCAGCACGCTCGGCTACGTACCCCTGCCGTCGGAAGCCGCCACACGGATCGTCGACCGGTTCGATGCGGCGTTGGCCGCCGAACGCCCGCGGTCGCCGTGACCGATCCGTTACACAGGGCCGGTCGGTCGCCGATCGGGAAAACCTAGCTTCAGTGCATGCAGACCCCGCTCGGTGACCGGCTCTATCGCACGGTCACGACAGTGTGCGCCGCCGCGATTCCCCTCGTGCTCGTGCTGCTCACCGCCGTGGTCCTGCGTGCCGCGTGGCCGGCCCTGTCGGTCCACGCCGCAGACCTCGCGTTCGGCACCACGTGGGATGTGCCCCGCGAACAGTTCGGCGCCCTTCCCGCCATCGCCGGCACGCTGCTCTCGTCGCTGATCGCTCTCGGCATCGCGACGCCGCTCGCGATCGGCGTCGCCGTGTTCACCGTCGACATCGGGCCACGGCATCTTCGCGAGCCGGTGTCATTTCTGGTGAACCTGCTCGCCGCGATTCCGTCGGTGGTCTACGGGCTGTGGGGGGTGTTCGTGCTCGTGCCCCTGCTGCGCAGCGCGATCATGCCAGCGCTGATCCCCCTCGGTTCGATCATTCCGCTCTTCCGGGGCCCGGCGTATGGGCCAAGCCTGATCGCGGCCAGTCTGGTGCTCGCCATCATGATCCTGCCATACATCGCCAGCGTGAGCCGGGAGGTACTGCTGGCCGTGCCGCAGGCCCAGCGCGAAGCCGCGCTCGCCCTGGGCGCCACCCGCTGGGAGGTCGTGCGCGATGCGGTACTCCCCGCAGCCCGCTCCGGGCTCGTTGGCGGCGTGATGCTGGGCCTCGGCCGGGCACTTGGCGAGACGCTCGCAGTGACCATGGTGATCGGCAACCGACATGTGATTCCCGACTCGTTGTTCCGTCCGGCCTACACCATGGCGTCGCTGCTGGCCAACGAATTTGCCGAAGCCTCCAGTGACGCGCACCTCTCGGCGCTGATGGCCGTCGCCGCGCTGCTGCTGCTGATCACGCTGCTGGTGAATCTGCTCGCGCGATGGCTGGTGCGTCGCGTTGCGACCCGGCTGCCCGGCGGACGCTGGTCATGACCACGAGATCCCAACAGCGCCGACGCACCGGCCGCATGATGACCGCGCTCACGTGGGCGGCGGCCATCGTCGCGACGACCCCGCTGGTGATCGTGCTCGCGCATCTGCTGGTGAATGGCCTCGGGCAACTCACACCGACGTTTTTCACGCAGCTGCCGTCACCGCCCGGGGTGCGGGGCGGGGGCGTCGCCAACGCGATCGTGGGGTCCATCGTCCTCGTCGCGATCGCGATGACGGTGGCGGTGCCGGTCGGCATCGGCGCTGGCCTCTATCTCGCCGAGCACCGTCGCGGCCGTTTTGCACAGACCGTGCGGCTGCTCGCCGACGTGTTGAGTGGCCTGCCCTCGATTGTCCTCGGCATCTTTGCGTGGGAATTGATCGTGCGCCCGTCTGGACACTTTTCGGCCTGGGCGGGCGGTATCGCCCTTGGACTACTCGTGTTGCCGTTGATCGCGCGAGCCACCGAAGAGATGGTGCGCCTCGTGCCGATCGCGCTCACCGAGGCGGCCTTGGCCCTCGGCTTCTCGCGCTGGCGCACCTCGCTCACCGTGGTGCTGCGCACCGCGATGCCGGGCATCGTGACCGCCATGCTGATCGCCATGTCGCGGGCGGCGGGTGAAACGGCACCGCTGCTCTTCACCGCATTCGGCAACCCATTCTGGTCGATCGACCCGGCGCGCCCGATTGCCGCGTTGCCGCTGCAGATCTACGCGTACGCGCAGAGTCCCTACGACGACTGGCGCGCCCAGGCGTGGGCTGGTGGCCTGGTGCTGCTCCTGCTGGTCGCGTTGATCAGCGCGGCGGGCCATGCCGTCATCCGGGCACGCGCCAAGCTCCTGTCGCCGGTCACGCCCCGCGTCGGACGTGTCGATGAGTGAGCCCGCGCGAACCACCGCACCGACGGTGCGCATCAGCAACCTCTCCGCCGGCTTCGTAGATCGCAGCGTGCTGCGTCAACTCTGCTTCGAGGGTGCCGCAGGTCGCGTCCTGGCCATCGTGGGTCCGTCGGGATGCGGCAAGAGCACGGTGCTGCGCTGCATCAATCGGCTGCACGAACTCGACGAGGGCGCGTTTGTCAGCGGAACCGTGTCCGTCGGCGATCTGCCGGTGTATGCCCCCACGACCAACGTCATCGCCTTGCGACGCCGCGTCGGGATGGTGTTTCAACGCCCCACGCCGTTCGTCACCGAATCGGTGTTCGACAACGTGGCCGCGGGTATCCGCGCGCAGCGGCGATCCATCGCAGCCAGCGAACTGGAAGCACTCGTCGAAGATGCCTTGCAGCGCGCGGGACTCTGGCGGGAAGTCGTCGACCGGCTCTTTGGCACCGCCATGGCGCTTTCAGGGGGCCAGCAGCAACGGCTCTGCATTGCGCGTGCGCTGGCGGTGCAACCCGACGTCTTGTTGCTCGACGAGCCTACGGCGTCGCTTGATCCCATCGGCACCCAGCGCATCGAAGAGCTCCTGTATGACCTGCGCGACACGGTCACCGTGATCATGGTGACCCACAACATGCAGCAGGCCGCACGGATCTCCGACGTCACCGCGTTCCTGTTCGACGGCCGGATCGTGGAGTGCGCCCCGACGCGCCAGCTGTTCACCACCCCGTCCGACGCGCGCACCGAAGCCTACATCACCGGGCGGTTCGGATGAACAGCGATAGCCGTGGGCTTCCCGGCGCCGTCGTTCTCGAACGATTCTCCGCCTGGTTCGGTGCCGCTCCGGCGCTGCACAACGTCGACTTCGCCGTGCGTCCGCGTTCGGTCACCGCGCTCATCGGCCCGTCGGGATCGGGCAAGAGCACCCTGCTGCGCGCCATCAATCGACTCAACGATGAACTGCCGGGCGCGCGCCACCGCGGACGCTTGCTGCTCGACGGCGACAACGTATACGAGCCGACCGTTGATGTGAGCGAACTGCGGCAGCGGGTCGGCATGGTGTTCCAACGATCCAATCCATTTCCCCGCTCGGTGTTCGAGAACGTCGCGTACGGTCCGCGCCTCAACGCCGGCCTCACGGGTCGCGCGCT
>CANGXK010000342.1 GCA_947457715.1 Gemmatimonadota bacterium | reverse complement strand
GGCCGCAATGCGGGAAACGGCTTTGGCATTGGCGCCTACCTGCTCAGGCGGCTCGATCCGCATTCGATCGTCAATTTTCGCGGCGATGTGTCGTTGCTCACCTATGGCAATTCAACGCGCCGGATTCCGCTCAGCGGGACCGGCGGGTTGATCCAACTCAACCTGCGGACCACCAGCAACATCGTGTCGTTCGTGGCCGGCCCGCAACTGCTCGGGCCGACGGGGGGCTTTACGCCGTACGCCACCGCGCTGGGCGGCTTTTCGGTGTTCTGGACATCCAGCGCGATCGAGGGCTCGGCGAACGTCGGCCAGTCGTTTGCGACCACCACCAATGCCAGCGATGCCGTGTGGGCTTACGGCGGTGCGGTAGGCAGCTACATCCGCGTCACCAATGGCAGTCATCCCGTCCATATCGATCTCGGGGCCCGCTTCCTGCGCCACGATGATGTGCGGTATCTCACGGCGGATCGCGTTCGGGAAGCCTACACCAACGATCGGCCACCAGTGCCCATCCGCGGGCGGGCTGATTTCTTCACCTACTATTTAGGCGTCGACGTGATCGCCTTTTGAGTGGAGTCTCCGCGCGGGTCAGTCGTCGTCGGGGCGCCGCCGACGTTTGGTCTCGCCGCGTTGGCGCTTTTCCGTGAGCCGACGCTCCACGGAGCCTCGCGTTGGACGGGTTGCCTTGCGCGGCTTCTGTACCACGAGCGCTCGCGCGACGAGTTGCACGAGCCGTTCGAGTGCCGCCCGACGGTTCTGCTGTTGGCTCCGGTGTTCGCCGGCGACGATACGCAGGGCGCCGCTGCTGTCGAGACGCGAGGCGAGTCGCGCCAGTACCAGCGCGCGTTGCTCGTCACGCAACGCCCGCGTCTGACGCACGTTCCATTGCAATGCAATACGGGTCGCGCTGCGGTTCACATGCTGTCCACCGGGACCACTGCCGGAAATGGCCGTGATATCGAGTTCCACGGCGGGAATGCGCACGCCAGGCACCACGTCGACGTCGTCCGGCGAAGGGGCGGTCATCGTGAATCGTCTCCCGGTGAGCGACAGGGGGCGCGACGGAGTTCACTGGAAATCGCCGCGGGTGTGGGGCGCGCTGCCGAGTCGGGGGCGATGAAGACCGCCACATACTCGGCCGGCGCCGTCGTCGTGAACGACTGCTCTCTGAAGCCGACCGCCCCCAACTCACAGCGCAGCAGCGCCGGTGGGGTGCCGTGTCCGTAGGTCGGCCGATCGAGATCGAGAATCACGAGCCGACCGCCGGGGCGCAGGGCCGTCGCGAGATTCCAGAGCAGCGCAAAGGGCTGCTCGATCTCGTGGTACATATGGATCATGAGGGCGATGTCCACGCTCGCCGCAGGGAGTCGCGGATCGTGGGCGTCCCCGCGCACGACCTGCACGTTGCGTAGTCCGTCGCGTCGAACGCGACGCTGCAGCATCGCCAGATAGTCGGGTACGATATCCTGCCCGAACACCTGACCGGTCGCACCGACCAGCGGTGACAGCCGCGTGACGTAGTACCCATCACCGGCGCCGACATCGGCGATGCGCTGCCCAGTGCCGACTCGCGCCACCGTCACCACGCGATCGAATTCGCCAGCATCGTCGCGATCATCCTCGTCACTCCATCGCGGGGCGACGATGTCGGCCACCGGGCGCGTGGGGCTCGGGAATGCCCTCGCGGGCGCGCCCGGAGGGGCGGCGGGACCGATCGTGTCCTGCGTCGCAAGCGCGGCGCCAGTCTCGTCGGAGCGGTCGGCGGTCGCGCCGCAGGCGAAAGCGGTTGCCATCAGCAGCAGTGGCCCGATCGCCCGTCGCCCACTCATGCGTGGGGCTGACTGCGTCACGCGGTGGATCACGTGACGCTCGGCGTTTCACTGCGCCGATGAACACGCAACGCGGCGACGCGCCGTCCGTCCATGGCCACGATTTCGAGCTCGCCGCCGCTATACGTCACGCGATCACCGACTTTCGGAAGTCGCCCCAGCATCGCGAAGGCGTAGCCGCCCAGCGTCGACCAGTCCCCCTCAGGGATTGGGAGCTTGTGATCGGATCGCACGTCGACAAGCGACATGGAGCCGGCCAGTTCGAGGACGCCGTCGAACAACAGCGCATCGCGCGAGAGCGGATCGTACTCGTCCGCGATATCGCCAACGACTTCCTCGACCAGATCTTCCATGGTTACGATGCCGGCCGTCCCGCCGTACTCGTCAAGCACCACCGCGAGATGTGCGCGGGTGCGTCGCAAGTCGTCGAGCACGCGTTCCGCGGCGCGCGTGGCCGGCACGAACATCGGCTCACGCAAGTGATCGCGGAGTGAGAACGACTCCGGGTGTTCATCGAGCCAGAAGTCCTTCGCGAGGAAGACGCCGACGATATCGTCGGGCGTTTCACGGTAGACCGGATAGCGAGAGTAGCGCTCGCGACGGAGCGTGGCGATCAGCTCGTCGAGCTCCACATCCTCTGCGATCGCGATCATACTGGTGCGTGGACGCATCACGTCCAGCGCCTTTTTGTTGTGAAAGTCGAACACGCCGGCCAGCATCGCCGAGTCGGACTCGTCGAGCGTGCCATGCGCCCGGGCCTGCATGACCAGGAGGCGCAGCTCTTCCGGGCTGTGCACGTGCCCGCCCTCCGACGCCGGCTCGACGCCAAGCACCTTGAGCAGACGGTTGGCCGTGCCGTTCAACATGCCGATGAACGGTGACATCCCCCGGGAGAAGAGCATCAGTGGCCGCACTACCCAGCGGCTGACGGTTTCGGGCCTCGCCAATGCGATCGACTTGGGGGCCAGCTCCCCCAACACGATGTGCAGAAACGTGATCACCAGAAACGCGACGGCGATGCCGGCGCCGGTGTGTACGGCGCCCGGCGAGGGTTCGACCCCGACCACCAGTAGCGCCCGGTCCACCAGCACGGCGATGGCGGGCTCACCGATCCAGCCCAGCGCCAGTGACGCCAAGGTGATCCCCAACTGCGTCCCGGAGATGTACCGGTCGAGTTGCTGCAGCGCGCGCTGCACGACCTTTGCGCTGCTGTCGCCCTCAGCGGCCATCTGGTCGATGCGGCTCCGCCGGACCGCCACCAGCGCGAACTCGGCCGCCACGAAGAAGGCATTGAGCAGCACCAGCAACAGCACCAACAGCAATCGCCCCGAAGCCGAACCGAAGGTGATCTCGTGGACAACGGGCAAAGAAGAGTCAGCAAGCATACTGAAAGGAAACGGGCAACGGCGTGCTTCGTCAGGGTCGTGCAATCGGCAAATGAGATGCCGTGAGCCGAGCGGTCCGGCAATGAAATGATGCAAAGGTTTGAATGACAGTGGGTTAGCGTGTGGCCATCACCGTGGCAAGGCCGTTGCCTCCTGTCAGCTATCGCGCCGCACACTGCCACGGGTGACCACCGTCGGAATCCCCCCACTGGAGCAGTGATATGAACCGCACTCGCAAGGGTTTCACCCTCATCGAACTCCT
>CANGXK010000341.1 GCA_947457715.1 Gemmatimonadota bacterium | reverse complement strand
AGAGCGCCGAGCGCCAGCACCGTTCCCAGCACGAGCGGAACGGCGCCTTCGGGCATCGCAAGCAGCAGCATCAGCGCTCCTCCCGCAACGCCGCCTGCAGACGGGCCAACTCATCAGGCGTCGCATCGATGGGCGCGTCGGGCGTGACCGGCTCCGCCGCGCGCTTGGCGGCCGCCACATCGGCGTTGCGGCGCCAACCACGCAGCAGTGCACCGATCGCGACCGCCCCGAGGGCGATGGCGGCAAACGGCGCGAACCACGCGAGCAGGTTGAAGCCCTGCTTGCGTGGCTGCATGAGAATGAAATCCCCGTACGTCTGCGTCATCGCCGCCATGATCTCGTCGGCGCCGTACCCGCCATCGACCAGGCGCTGAATGTCACCGTGCACCGCCGGAGAGATCCCGCAATTGAAGTCGGTGGTACGGCACGTGTAGATGTCGAGCGTGCACGGACATGGACAGGCGAGGTTCCGCTCGAACGCTTCGAGCTGCTTCTCGTCCATCTGCTTCACGGCGTTCGGCTTGGCCGGTCGCACGACCGGCTTGTACGAGTCGGACGTCATCTCTTCGCCGCCGGGCGCGGTCGCCGGCGCGGCGTCCTGCGCCGCGGCCGCGCGCGCAAGCAGCAAGCTGCCGGCCCCCACGACCGCCACCGAACCGATGCGCGTCAGGAACAGTCGCCGGCGGATGGCGTGCGAGCGATGCGACGTGCTCACGCGCCCGCTCCGACCAATGTCATGGTCGACTCGGATGGCAGCTCCGCCACGTAGCCACCTTCGCGCTCGGCGCGCACGGCCTGCGGCCACATCACGATCAAGCCACCGAACGCCATGATGATGCCGCCAAACCACACCCACCACACGAGTGGGTTGAAGTTGATGTGAATCGCCGCCGTTTCGCGATCGACCGCGCCGGTGAACACGAGATACACGTCCTGCTTCGGCGATTCGAGAATGCCGACCTCAGTGGACGGCTCGAACGTCGGCTCGCCCGCGGCATTCACATGCTGACGCTTTTCGCTGGAGAGGATGCCCATGTTCTGGCCGTCGCGCGTCACGTTGAACGAGGCGGCCACGACGCGGCGATTGAGCTGTTCGAACGACGAGATACCCTGACTGGTGAACACCCACTCGCTGCCATAGGCGTCCTTCGCCTTGACCGACTCACCCGCCTTGAGCGTGGCAGTCAGGTCCTTCTTGAACATCAACCCGGCGAAGGCGCAAAACAGAATGACCACGCCGAAGTGCACGATGTAGCCGCCGTAGCGACGCCGGTTGCGGCCGATCAGGCGCATGGAGGCGCCGAACAGTCCCTCGCCGTACATCCGGCGGCGCGCGCCGATGCCCTTCACGAATTCCTGAATGATCGTGCCGAACACGAAGCCGGCGAGCAAGTACGACACCAGCGCGTACATCTGGCGCATGCCCATCGCGAACAGCACGACGAACGTGGTGACGCCGGCGATGACGGGCCAGGTGAACTGCCGCTTGAGATTCGACGTGGAGGCGCGGCGCCAAGCGATCAGCGGACCGATGCCGGTGAGCGCCAACAGCAGCAGACCAAGGGGGCCGTTCACCGCGTTGAAGAACGGCGGACCGACCGTGATCTTGTCGCCCTTCACCCACTCGCTGAGAATCGGAAAGAGCACGCCCCACAGCGTGGCGAAGCAGATGCCGACCAGCACGAGATTGTTGTACAGGAACGCCGCTTCGCGGCTCACCATGCTCTCGAGTTCCGCGTTCGCCTGCAGATCGTTCAAGCGGGTGGACACGAGATACGCCGTGCTGACCGCCGCGAAGATGAGGAACCAGAGGAACCAGTCACCGACCGGCGACTGCGCGAAGGCATGCACGCTTTCGATGATGCCGCTGCGCGTGATGAAGGTGCCGAGGATGGTGAGCAGGAACGACATGGCCACCAGCGTCACGTTCCATTTGCGCAGCATGCCGCGCTTTTCCTGGATCATGATGCTGTGCAGGAACGCGGTGATCGTGAGCCAGGGCAGGAACGACGAATTCTCGACGGCGTCCCACGCCCAATAGCCAGCCCAGCCAAGTTCCACGTACGCCCACCACATCCCGAGAATGATGCCGATGGTGAGGAAGAACCAGGAGAGCAACGCCCACCGGCGCACGGCGCCGAGCCACTGCGTATCGAGCTTGCGGGTGACCAGCGCGCCGATGGCGAAGGCGAACGGGATGGCGGTACCGACGAGCCCCAGATAGAGCATGGGCGGATGGATCGCCATGCCCGGATTCTGCAGCTGCGGATTCATGCCGCGGCCTTCGGGCGGAACCCAATCGAGGCGTTCGTAGGGATTGGCGCCGAAGCACATCGTCATCAGGAAGAACAGGCAGATGATGCCCAAGGTCCCGGTGACGTACGGCATCATGGCGCGATTCGTCTTGCGATTCGAAAAGACCGCGATCGCCGAATACGTGGTCAGAATCAACGCCCAGAAGAGCATCGACCCGGACTGCCCCGCCCAGAACGCCGTGAACGTGTAAATCTTGGGCAGGTTCGAGCTCGTATACGAGGCGACGAACTTGATCGAGAAGTCGTGCATGAAGAGGGCCGTCCACAACCCGATGGACGCCAGCAACGTGAACCCGAACGTCGCATACAGCGCCCGCTCACCACTCTTCACGAGATCGGGGCGCCCCTGCAGGCCCCCGGAGAACGACACGGTAGTCGTCCAGGCCGCCATCAACAGGGCGACCCAGAGCGACAGCTCACCAACGAGAATCATGTTGCCTCGCGCTGACGCGCAGGCGCGCAACGACTAGGCGCGCGGGGTTGCCGGCATGCCCTGCTTGTAGCCGGGCGTGTCCTTGTACTTCTCGGGAGCGTTCTCATAGCGCGACGCGCACTTGGCCAGCAGCGTGGTGGCCTGGAAGGTACCGTTGGCGTCGAGTCGGCCTTCGACCACGACATCGACCCCATCGGTGAACGTGTCGGGCGCGATACCTCGGTACTGCACGTCGTACGTCTTCGAGCCGTCGGTCATCTTGAAGGTGAGCGAACGGCCCGACGGTTCACGCACGATCGTGCCGCTGACCACGCGGGCACCAACCTTCACACCGTTGTTCACGAAGCGCGGGTTCTCCGACACTTTACTCGCGAGTTCACCCGGCGTCAGGTAATAGGTGGCCGTCTCGTCGATCGAGCTGGCCATCAGATAACCGGCGGTGCCAAGCACCAGCACGCCGCCGAATAGAAATTTATTTCGAGCTTTCACGGGACCCGTCCTCGTCGTCCGGATGGTGTTCGTAGAAGATAGCGGTGGGGAGCTCGGGCGTCATCTAGCCAGCGAACGTTCCCACCACGTTCAGGGTGCCCGCTCGGTGTCACGCGCCCAGCTCAAGGCGCCGCGCACCGCGCGCCGCCATCCGGCATAGCCGTCGGTAGCCGTAGCGTCACCGGTTGGGGTGAACCGTGTGAAATGGCGCCCGGCCAGAAATTCATCCCCGTTCGCCCAGAGT
>CANGXK010000340.1 GCA_947457715.1 Gemmatimonadota bacterium | reverse complement strand
GAGCAATCGCACCGATACTGAGAGTGCGAAGAAGGCGACCAGCAAGGGCGTCATTCAGGGATACACGGGGGAAGCGAATCTGCGCGCGCCCGCGGAGGCACACGTCCCCGCGCTGACTGCCGACGGGAATATGCGGAAGCGCGATACGCGCTTTGCGACGCAGGAGCGCTACACGACGCTCCCGAATCCGCTGCACGACAAGTCGCGACCGATGAAGAAGAGGGTGGTGGGGCGCACCGCTCGGATTTGCTGCGCGCTTGGCGACCCGTACACGGGAATCTTGCGAAAAATCCGCTACCTGCCGCCTCGCGCTCCTACTCTCGCGCGTTGAAGCGCACGCGAACGCTCGAAAACGCTTTTCCCTACAGCTTCAACGTCTGGCTTCTGCAGCGGGCGCTTCAATACGATGCGCGCGCAGCGCGCTTCCGCCTCCAGACGGTCTACGACGACCGCGCCGCCCGTGAGGCGCACGCCGGGCCTCGGAGCCCCTCATCGACGCGGCCCCCACGAACCGGGGGGCGTCACGCGCCCCACACCCGTTCGCCGACGCTCCGCCTCTCACCTGAGTACGGCCCCGACGCCCCGATGCCCCGACGCCCCGCCGGCCCCGGGTCACCCATCCGGACCGCAGGCCGAACGGCCCGCGAGGCGCACCGGCGCGGTGGCGCTCGCGCCGAAGCCCGCTCACCGGTGCGCTCGAGGCAGGGGACCGGGGCCTGTACTCCGCCCACCTCGATTGAATTTCCGATCCTCGCCTGACTGGTGGCCGGCGTAACGGCGGTGATCGCGGGGTGCGTGAGCGTGAACGTGAGGAAGAACTGCGCCCACGTGGTGGCGTCGAATTCCTTGGCGAAGGCCGGCAGTTCGTTGCCGACGGCGCGACGGAAGAGGCTCGTGCGACCGATGGGGGGGGTACGCCAGCACGGCGATTTTCTCGTCGATGGCGAGCGGCAGTATCACGTCTTCTACGTCGCGGTTGTCGGCCGCGTAGTCCACGCCGAAGAAGTCGAGCGGCTCGTTGCGCATGACCTCGATGAGCTGCGCGTACTGATTGGGGAACGTGGTCGTGATGCCCACGTAGCGCACGCGGCCGGCTTTTTTGAATTCGTCAACGATGGGCAGCTGCGTGGCCGGGTCGCCCATGTTGTGCACCTGGATCAGATCGATCGTGGCCGCTTGAGAATCGCGAACGACTTCTCGGTCTGCGCCCGTGCCGCCGCCGGATTGGCCGCCGTACCGCCTCGACCGGCCACGTTCACCTTGGTGGCCCAGAACAGTGTGCCGGCGACGTCGAGTTGGTTCACAATGGCGCCCGACACCTGCTCGGAGGCGCCGTACGAGGGCGCCGTATCAAACACGCGCGCGCCGCGGTCGACCATGGCCTGAAACACGGCCTCGAGGGCGCTGGCGTCCTGGGCCCGCGCCACGGTGGCGAAGGTGGCGGAGCTCCCCAGGCCGATGACGGGGATCATCTCGCCCGTGCTGGGGATGGCGCGCCGGAGGAGCTGCCCTTGGGGGAGGCGGCTGAGCGCGGCGAGCAGACGGGGGGGCCGAGGGTGGCGCCAAGCCCAGCGGAGAGACCAAGGAAGTCGCGGCGGTTGATCATGGTTGAGATACCCGGCGGATTGCGGTGAGCGTGGCGTGCCGATCAGGCAGCTGGGATGATCACGGCCGTATCGTGCTGGGCCCATCCTGCGCTCATCCTGCGCTGGCATGGGCGCGGGCCTGTACGTTCGCATCGCGAGGAAGCAATATTGCAGAGTTTATTGACCTCCCCTAACCTCCTAGCTATGACAGACTTCACCGTACGACTCGATCGAGAAGGGCATGCCGCGGTGGTGGTCATCGCGGGGCGCTTGGACGGCAACTCGGCCGGCGCGTTCAGCCGTTTTCTGGTTGAGCATCTGACCGAGGATGACGTAGAGATCGTGCTCGACGTGACGGGGCTCGAGTTCATCAGTAGCGCCGGGTTGCGGGAGTTCATGGTCCTCCTCAAGCGCATCGACAAGAAGAACGCCCGTCCCGCCATTTTCGGCGTTGGCACGACGGTCGGTCTGGCGATTGAAATCGCCGGCTTCGACGTGCTCTTCTATCGTGCCAAGGACCGCGCGTCCGCCATCAAAGCGGTCGATCGCTCCGCGACCTCGACACGCGGCTTGCTCGGGCGCCTGCTGGAGCGTACGAAGCCGGCGGCGTCATGATCATCCCGAGTGCGTACACCGAATCGTACGCCAGAGCTCGCGCATTCGACGCACCGAAAGCCGATCTGTACATGCGGCACGTGCATCTGGGTGATCCGGCTGCCGACGACGTGGTCCGCACGCTGCACGCGCTCGGCGGTGCGCGGCGCGGCGCGATCATGCAGGCCGGCATCGAAGGTGGCCCAATGGCGATCCCTGACGCGCCGGAGAACGTGCGTGAGTTTTTCGCCAGCATGGACAAGGTCCCGGACTGGTACGATCACGAGTTTTCCCTGCTCGGCTCGCGGGGGTTTTACCGCAACTCCAACATGTTCCTGGCGGCCTTCGTCGCCGGTGTGCTCATCGAGGGGTTTTCCACGCTGATCAGTAAGTCGTTCGGCATTACCGGTATGATCATCGATAAGGGCGTGCGTCGCCTCAAGCAGAACAACCGGCACGTTGCGGAGATCTTCCTGCCCGGAGGCTTGGCTCGAGACGCCGACGGGTGGAAGCTGTCGGTCCGGATCCGCATGATTCACGCGCAGATGCGGTTTCTGCTCAGCAATGCCGAGGAGTGGGATTACGACACATGGGGAAGCCCGCTGAGCGCCGCCCATATCGCGTACGGCGCCTCCACGTTTTCATCCGTGCTCCTCAAGTACGGCCGTACCCTTGGCGCGAAGGTCACTGACGATGAGAGCGCCGCGTTCATGATGATCTGGCGCTACTCCGCTTCACTCATGGGCATCGTTCCCGAGATGCTGTTCGAGAATGAGAAGAATGCGCTCGAAATCAATGCGATCGGCAACCTGTGCGAACCGCCGCCGAGTATCGAGTCGTGCCACATGGTGCACGCGCTCATCAACGGCGCCGCGATTTTGGCGGGCATGGAAACACCTGCCGATCGGCGTAGGATGACAAAGATGATCTATCGGATTTCCCGCGCCCTCGTCGGCGACGAACTCGCCGATCAGCTGCGCTACCCGCCCGCCGTCACCTTCCATGCAATTCCCCTCCTGCGCGTCACCAACCGTAGTCAGGAGCTGCTGAGCAAGTACCTGCCCGCCTTCATGCCGAAGGGACATAAGGGTCAGTTCGAAATGATGCTCTCGTTGTCGCTCTATGAAGACGAAGGCATCAAGTATCGTGTTCCCGAAACGCACCGCAACGAAGAGGACCCACAGGCCTGAGGCCGCGACCACTGGAGGGGCGTGCCGCGTGAGCCATCGCGCGATCGTCGCGCCATCAAGCACCTATCCATCCGCCTCCAGTAGCACGCCGCGCGGTCGCGGATCTGGGGAATG
>CANGXK010000339.1 GCA_947457715.1 Gemmatimonadota bacterium | reverse complement strand
GTGAGCCACTGGAACGGGCGGTAGCGCACCTTGAGCGTGCCCGTGAAGCGGTTGCGGTCGTTCAGGTTCTGGATGTTCGACCAGTTGTACAGCGGGTTGCTGACGTTACCCGACGCCGGCGTCTGCCGGATGGCGGCCTTGTACGGCGTGCCGTTCGGGTTGTTCTCCAGCAGGTCGATGTTCGGCTCGAGGAAACGGAGGCCGAAGAAGGCATCGCCCGAGCTGTCGTCGGCGGCATCGGCCTTCGACTGGCCGAAGAAGGCGCCCGTCTGCAGGTCGAGCTTCGGATGCAGCTCGAGATCGAGGTTCATGCGGAAGTTCTGGCGGTTGTAGCCGCTCAGGAGATTCGCGATGCCCTGATCCTTCGAGTTCTGAAACGACGCGTTGAAGTTCGACTTCTCGTTGCGCTGTCCGACGGAGATGTAGTTCGTCATGAACTGCCCCGAGCGGAACACCTCGCCCAGCTGGTCGAAGACCACCGGGTAGGAGTTGTCGGAGATCTTGTCGTCTTCCTGAATGCGATTGCCGTTGGCATCGCGCGCAAACTCGCCCGTGGCCGTGACCTTGTACGGGTGCGAGAAGTTGTTCGGGATCGTCTTGCGGAGATCGTTGCTGCCGATCTCGTTGCGCACCGTCACGCTCGTCTGGCCCGAGGCCAGCGCCGCGCCGCGCTTGGTGAAGATCTGCACGACGCCGTTGGCGGCATCGGAGCCGTACAGCGAGCTCGCTGCGGCGCCCTTGATGACTTCGATGCGCTCGATGTCTTCCGAGTTGATGTCGGCCAGCGAAAGGCGCGAAATCGTGCCATCGACGATGATGAGCGGATCCTGGCTGCCCGTGAGCGAGGTCGGGCCACGGGGACGGATACGCGGGGCCGAGCCCGGCTCGCCGTTCACCGCCGTCACACTCGCACCGGCCACGCGGCCGGCGAGCGCGCCCAGCGGGGACGACGCGGGCGCTTCCTTGATCTGCGCGTTGTCGACAGCCGCCACGGCAAAGGTCGTCTTTTTTTGCGACGTCGCGTCGGACACGCCCGTCGTGACGACCGTTTCCAGGTTCAGCACGTCCTTTTCGAGCTCGAAGTTCTGCTCACTGCGTCCGGCCGTGAGCGTGATCGAGCGGCGGATCGGACGATATCCGATCGAACGCGCGAGAATGCTTACCGGCTTGCTCACACGCGACGGATCGATCGTGAACAAGTAACGACCCTGCTGGTCCGTTACCGCGCCGGCGGCCAATTCTGCGATGCCCACCTGCGTACCGCCGAGCGGCTGCCCGTTCGAGGTGACGCGACCGGTGATGGTCGTCGTCGCCTGCGCGTGCGCCGCGTCGGGTTGCAGCAAGAACATCAGTGAGGCGGCGACGGCGATGAACCGACGCGTGACATGTAGCATTCGATCTCCTTCCCTCAGCATTTGTCCCTGTGTGGAGCGGATAGACGCGTTTCTATAAAACCTTGGACACCCGGAACGAGATCGCGGATGCGGCCACACTGCGCGTCGCGACGTGCCCGCACAGCCGCGCCGTCATACGGTCGTCACGGCGCGCGGTCCGGACAGCCGGCGAGGGCCGCACCGCATGTGAACGCGGTGGCCCACGGAATACCGGGAGCGCGGAAACGGAGGAAGTTGGGGAGCGCCATGCGCTTAAGAAACCAACACGGGACCGGAATAACCAGAGAGGCCGAACGCGTGTGCGCTCGGCCTCTCTGTACTCATGACTTGATCACGAAATGATGCGCGGGCGAACCCGGTGCATCACGGCGGGGTCGGGCTGTTGGCGAGACCCGTGCCGCCGAACGTGTAGAACTCCTGGTTCTTCACGGCCAGTTCCTTGGCCGGCACCGGCATTTCGCGCGGCGTACCCACGAGCAGACCACCCGTGACACGCCGACGCTGGTAGAACGACACCGGGCCGAGGCCGAGCAACTCGACTTCCTGCTCGTAGATGAGCTTCTGCAGCAGCGACGCCTGGCCTTCGCCAGCCGTGGCCGCCGAGAGAGCTCCACGCACGACACGGGTGTTGTTGATCAGATTAGCGGCGGTCGTGAGGTTGCCACCCGAGCGACGCAGCTCCGCTTCCGCCCAGAGTAGATCGTTCTGATGACGGCTGATGACCGGCGCGACACCGAACCCACCATAAATCGCATTCGGCGACTGCTCGCCGGACCGATCGTAGCGGATGTGGCCGATGTTGGACTGATGATACATGCCACGATCGGGACGGTAGATCTCCTCCGTCGAGTACACGAAATCGGTGCCGGCGTTGGCCGTCGCCGGTACGACGCCGAAGTATCCGGCGAAGTCTTCGTCATCCGGTCCGAAGGAGCCGTCTCCGAGACGCTTGTCGGCCGAGTTCGGGCGCGCATTGCCGCCGTTCGGATACGGCGTCTTCTGCGAGACCGGATCGAGCAGGTTGGCCACACGCGTGTTCACGCGGCCGCCGTCGAACGCGTTGAACCAGTACAGGATTTCGTGGCACCACGAGCTGCAACCGTCGCCCGTGAAGTTGAAATCGAACTTCGCGCCTGACGAGATACCACCGGCCGCGAGCGCCGACACGGCCGCCCAGTCCACCGCCGTATTCTCTTCCGGCGTACGCGGATAGTACGCCAGCGTCATCGCCGCCATCGTCTTCGCCAGCTGCGCGATCTGGACGTTGGTGTAGGACGTGCCGTTGGTCCACCCGGTCGGCGTGGTGAAGGTGTTCGCCGTCGCGAGCGAGGCCGCTTCGGCGAGCGAGGCCACCGCGGCATCACGCACCTGCTTGCGCGTCTTGTACTCGAGCGTCGTGAGATCCGTGTTCTCGTCGATCACGTAGCCCTTGTCGTAGTTGAGCGCGATCCCCATGAGCGAGGCTCCACGCATCAGCTGCGCGATCGTTTCCGCCCGCTTGGTGTTGGCGGCGCTGGTGATCACCAGCTTGTTCTTGCGGATGGCCGTGAGCACGTCCACCGCCGACGACAACGTGGTGTAGTAGCCCTGCCAGTAGCCGATGATCGTGGTCCGGCCGGCCGACGCCAGATCGTTCTGATAGGCGCGCGTGTTGCGCGTGCCATCGGCGTCGATCGACGAGTAGAAGTTCATGTTGTAGTTGTTCCACGAGGCCGCATACGACTGCGCCATCGTGACGAGCGGTCCACCGCCCTCCATGCCATCGTACGTGTTGAACCACGAGCGCATGGTGCCGCCGGCCACCGCTTCGATCGCGGCGGGATCCGCGAGCGCGCGCTTGGAATCAGGCGCGTTCGGGTTCTCGACGTCGAGCGTGTTGCAGCCGGCGAGGAACAACGCCCCCATGCCGACCGCGAGGGTGCGATTTCGCATGAATTGAAAACTCCGGTTGGCGGCGATCACAGTCCGAGCTCCAGCATGAACGTGAACGTCTTGAAGATCGGATAGGTGAAGTAGTCCACGCGATAGGCAAACGGATTGGAACCGCCGCCCGAGACATCCGGATCGTAGCCGGAGTACTTGGTGGAGGT